>JASHQW010000244.1 GCA_030038875.1 Gammaproteobacteria bacterium
TCGTCTTGCCGGCGCCGTTCGGGCCGATGATGCCGACGATGCCGCCGCGCGGCAGGCTGAAGGCGAGGTTGTCGATGAGGAGCCGCTCGCCATAAGCCTTGCGCAGTCCCTCGACTGCGATCACCAGGTCGCCGAGGCGCTCGCCCGGCGGGATGTAGATCTCGTTGGTCTCGTTGCGCTCCTGGAACTCGCGCGCGGCGAGCTCCTCGTAGCGCTGCACGCGTGCCTTGCTCTTCGCCTGCCGCGCCTTGGGGTTCTGCCGCACCCACTCGAGCTCAGCGGCAAGCGCCCGGCGCAGCGCCTCCTGCTCGCGCTCCTCGAGCGCCAGGCGCTGCTCTTTCTGCTCGAGCCAGGAGGAGTAGTTGCCGTGCCAGGGGATGCCGTAGCCGCGGTCGAGCTCGAGGATCCACTCGGCCACGTTGTCGAGAAAGTAGCGGTCATGGGTGACCGCGATGACGGTGCTCGGATATTCCTCGAGGTAGCGCTCGAGCCAGGCGATCGACTCGGCGTCGAGATGGTTGGTCGGCTCATCGAGCAGCAGCATGTCGGGGGCCGAGAGCAGGAGGCGGCAGAGCGCCACGCGGCGCCGCTCGCCGCCCGAGAGCGTGGCGATGCTCGCCTCCCACGGCGGCAGGCGCAGCGCATCGGCGGCGATCTCGAGCTTGCGCTCGAGCTCCCAGCCGCCGCACGTATCGATCGCATCCTGCAGCTGAGCCTGGCGGTCGAGGAGCTTGCTCATTTCCTCCTCGGAGAGCTCCTGCGCGAAACGCTCGCTGAGTGCCATGAATTCCTCGAGCTGGCGGAAGGTCTCGCCGAGACCTTCCATGACGGTGGCGCGCACGTCGCTGGATGAGTCGAGCTGCGGCTCCTGCGGCAGGAAGCCGATGCGGATGCCGCTTTGCGGGCGCGCCTCGCCGTCGAACTCCTGGTCGAGGCCCGCCATGATCCGCAGCAGCGAGGACTTCCCCGCGCCGTTAAGGCCCAGCACGCCGATCTTGGCGCCGGGAAAGAAGGACAGGCTGATGTCGCGAAGGATCACCCGCTTCGGCGGGACGACCTTCGAGACGCGGTTCATCGTGTAGATGTACTGAGCCATGGAACGACCGGTGGCAGGGGATGGAACAATTATACGGGGTGTGGCGCCGCGGGCGGCCTTCGGTTCCGGCCCCCTGTGCTAGGCTCCGCCCACGGGGACTCAAGCCTTGGGGAGCTGCTGACGCACATGAATGCCGGCGTAGGGGTGGTGGTAAGCGAGCGGCTCGCCCGTTACAGCTTCGGTGACGGCCATCCGTTCGGACCCGACCGGCTCGCCGCCTTCATGCGCGAGTACGAGGCACGCGGCCTCGACCGGCGCGTGCAGGTCCTCGAGCCGCGCACCGCCTCCGAGGAGGAGCTGCGCGCGTTTCACAGCCCCGCGTATCTCGAGTTCGTGCGCGAGCGCTCCGCGAGCGGCACCGGGCTCCTCGACGCCGGCGACACGCCGGCCTTCCGCGGCGTGTACGAGGCGGCCGCGGGCGTCGTGGGGGCGACCTTGAGCGCGATGGAGGCGATCATGCGCGGCGAGTGCCGCCGTGCCTTCGTGCCCATCGCGGGACTGCATCACGCGGCGCGCGAGCGCGCCGCGGGCTTTTGCGTCTTCAACGACTGTGGAGTCGCGATCGAGCTCCTGAAGCGCGCGGGCTTGAAGCGCGTCGCCTACGTCGACATCGATGCGCATCACGGCGACGGGGTGTTTTACGCTTTCGAGGATGACGCCGCGGTGGTATTCGCCGACCTGCACGAGGATGGGCGCTACCTCTATCCCGGCACCGGCGCGAGCGGGGAGACGGGCCGCGGAGCGGCGGTCGGCATGAAGCTCAACGTACCGCTGCCTCCGGGCGCCGACGATGCCGTCTTCGAGCAGGCATGGCCGCGCGTGCTCGAGCACCTCGAGCGCTTCGAGCCCGAGTTCATCATCCTGCAGTGCGGGGCCGACAGTCTCGAAGGCGACCCGATCACGCACCTGCGCCTCTCGGCCCGCTCGCACGGGCACGCCGCCCGCTCGCTGAAGGAGCTCGCCGACCGCCTCGGCCACGGCCGCGTGCTCGCGCTCGGCGGCGGGGGCTACAACCGCGGCAACCTCGCCCAGGCCTGGAACGCGGTGCTGGAAAACCTGCTGTAAGGCCTGGCTCTCATCCGAGACCTACCGCATGTTCCGCAGCAACGAGACCATCGCAGATTTCGATCCCGAGCTGGCCCGGGCGCTGGAGGGTGAGCGCGGCCGCCAGGAGGATCACGTCGAGCTGATCGCCTCGGAGAACTACGCGAGCCCGCGGGTGCTCGCTGCGCAGGGCTCGGTGCTCACCAACAAGTACGCCGAGGGCTATCCCGGCAGGCGCTACTACGGTGGCTGCGAGTTCGTGGACGTGGCCGAGCAGCTGGCCATCGACCGGGCGAAGCAGCTCTTCGGCGCAAGTTACGCCAACGTGCAGCCGCACTCCGGCTCGCAGGCGAACGCCGCCGCCTATCTCGCCCTGGTGCAACCCGGCGATCCAATCCTCGGCATGAGCCTCGACCACGGCGGGCACCTGACGCACGGGGCCAAGGTCAATTTCTCCGGCAAGTTCTTCCGCGCCGCGCAGTACGGCATTCGCCCCGAGAACGGCGAGATCGACTACGCCCAGGTGCAGCGCCTCGCCGAGGAGCACCGGCCGAAGATGATCGTCGCCGGCTTCTCCGCCTATTCGCGCGTCGTCGACTGGGCGCGCTTCGCCGCGATCGCGCGCGAGGTGGGCGCCTATTTTGTGGTGGACATGGCGCACGTCGCGGGGCTGGTCGCCGCCGGCCTCTACCCGAACCCCCTGCCGCACGCCGACGTCGTGACCACCACGACGCACAAGACGCTGCGCGGCCCGCGCGGCGGGCTGATCCTGGCGCGCGCCAACGACGAGATCGCGAAGAAGCTCAACTCGATGGTGTTCCCCGGGTTGCAGGGCGGGCCGCTGATGCACGTCATCGCCGCCAAGGCGGTGGCATTCAGGGAAGCGATGCAGCCCGAGTTCCGCGACTATCAGCGCCAGGTGCTCGCCAACGCGCGGGCGATGGCGGCGCGGCTCGCCAGAAACGGCTACCAGATCGTCTCCGGCGGCACCGACAACCATCTGTTCCTCATGAGCCTCGCCGACCGCAACATCACCGGCAAGGACGCGGATGCGGCCTTAGGTCGCGCCAACATCACCGTCAACAAGAACGCCGTGCCGAACGACCCGCGGCCGCCGATGGTGACGAGCGGGCTGCGGATCGGCACGCCCGCCTCGACCACGCGCGGCTTCAAGGAGCGCGAGGTCGAGCAGGTGGCGGACCTCATCGCCGAGGTGCTGGACGCGGAGGGTGCGGCGGCGGCGATCGAGCGCGTGCGCCCGCAGGTGATCGAGCTCTGCCGGCGCTTCCCGGTCTACGGCGGTTGAGCGGACCGCGCCACAGCCTCAAGCCGCATGCACTGCCCCTTCTGCGGCCACGAGGAGACCAAGGTGAACGACTCGCGGCTCGCCGGCGAGGGACGGCAGATCCGCCGCCGCCGTGAGTGCCTGAAGTGCGGCGAGCGCTTCACGACCTTCGAGACCGCCGAGCTCGTCATGCCGGTGGTGGTGAAGGGCGATCGCGCGCGCGAGGCCTTCGACGAGGCGAAGCTGCGCGCCGGCATGGAGAAGGCGCTGGAGAAGCGCCCGGTACCGCGCGAGCAGCTCGATGAGGCGGTGAGCCGCATCGTTCACCAGGTCCGCAGCCTCGGGGAGCGCGAGGTGAGCGCGCGCGCCATCGGCGAGCTCGTGATGGAGGAGCTGCGGCACCTCGACGAGGTCGCCTACGTGCGCTTTGCCTCCGTGTACCGGCAGTTCGAGGACGTTCAGGCATTTCACGACGAGATCGAGCGGCTGCGCAGCGCGCGCACCTCGGCGCCGGCGCACCGGCAGCCGCCCGCGCACAAACGCCGCGCCGGGCGCGCCGCGAGCCGCGATCAACTGCCGCTGCTGCCGGCGGAGGGCGCCGACGAGGAGCCGGGCGGCGGCGGCAAGCAGTAGCATCCTCAACCACCATGTTCTCTGACTTCGACCGCACCGCGATGCAGCGCGCGCTCGAGCTCGCAGCCCGCGGGCTCGAGACCACCGACCCGAATCCGCGCGTCGGCTGCGTGATCGCCCGCCGCGAGGACGTGGTCGGCGAAGGCTGGCACCGCCGCGCCGGTGAGGCGCACGCCGAGGTGGTGGCGCTGCGTGAGGCGGGCGCGCGCGCGGCCGGCGCGAGCGTCTACGTGACGCTCGAGCCCTGCAGTCACGAGGGGCGCACGCCGCCGTGCGTCGAGGCGCTGATCGAGGCGCAGGTGGCGCGTGTGGTGTACGCCCTCGACGATCCCAACCCACAGGTCGATGGACGCGGAGCGCAGCGGCTGCGCGAGGCGGGGGTCACGGTCGAGGCGGGCCTGCTCGCCGATGAGTCTGCCGAGCTCAACTCCGGGTTCCTCAAGCGCATGCGCACCGGTTCGCCATGGGTGCGCATCAAGCTCGCCATGAGCCTCGACGGCCGCACCGCGCTCGCGCGCGGCGAGAGCCGCTGGATCACCGGCGAGGCGGCGCGCACGGACGTGCAGCACTGGCGCGCGCGCAGCTCGGCGATCCTCACCGGCATTGGAACCGTGCTTGCCGACGACCCGCGCCTCGACGTGCGGCTGCACGCCGAAGCGGACGAGGAGGGTGCGCGGCAGCCGTTGCGCGTGGTGCTCGACAGCCACCTGCGTACTCCGCCCGGCGCGCGGCTGCTCTCCACGGGCGGGGAGGTGTTGATTCTGACGGCGCAGAGCTCGTTCCAGGACGTGCAGTCGGGCATGCGGCTCACGCAGAGAGGAGCGCGCATCGAGGCGGCGCCGGAGGCGGATGGATGGCTGTCGCTCGCGGCGGTGCTCGCGAGGCTCGGCGAGCTCGAGGTCAACGAGCTGCAGGTCGAGGCGGGTCCCACCCTCGCCGGCGAGCTGGTGCGGCTGTCGCTCGTGGACGAGCTGCTGCTCTACGTGGCGCCGCGGGTCCTCGGCGACCGGGCGCGGCCGCTGCTCGCGCTGCCGGAGCCGCCCAGCCTGAGCGAGGCGCAGGCTTTCAGCCTCGTCGAAGCCACTATGGTCGGGGATGACTGGCGACTGCGGCTGCGCCCGCGAACGGCGGCGGCCGGCTGAGGTCAGGGGGAGGACGCTTGTTCACGGGGATCGTGGCGGACTTAGGCACGGTGATCGAGCGTGAGACCCGCGACGGGGACCTGCGCCTCGTCATCGGCTTCACGCAGCTCGATGAGGAGCGCGTGCGCATCGGCGACAGCATCTGCGTGCAGGGCTGCTGCCTCACCGTGAGCGCGCGCTCCGCCAACACCTTCGCCGCCGATCTCTCGCGCGAGACGCTCGCGCTCACGACGCTCGGGACCTTCGCGGTCGGCGCGGCGGTGAATCTCGAGCCCGCGCTGCGTGCCGGCGACGTGCTGGGCGGCCACCTGGTGTCGGGACACGTCGATGGCATCGCGCGCGTGACCAGCGTCGAGTCGGATGCGCGCTCGCGGCGGCTCGGAATCGCGGTGCCCCCCGAGCTTACGCGCTACCTCGCACGCAAGGGCTCGGTGACCGTCGACGGCGTGAGCCTGACGGTGAACGAAGTGGCGGGGGCGAGCTTCGGCGTCAACCTCATTCCGCACACCCAGGCGGTGACGACGCTCGGCGCGCTCGCCGCCGGGGCATCCGTCAATCTCGAGGTCGATCAGCTCGCCCGCTACGTCGAGCGGCTGCTGGCTCCGTCCGCACGGGTGTCTCAATAGTGAAACTTATAGCGCAGCTGCGCGTAGATCTGGAACGGGTTATTCCAGTGCACGCCTCCGAAGGTCAGGCTGTTGTCGGTGAGCAGGTGCCGGTTGGTGACGTTAAGGCCAGTGATCGACAACGACAAGTCCCGGGTGAGGTTGCGGCCGATGGTCAGGTCGATGAGCACGTAGCTCGGCAGATGGCTTGACCCCGTGAAGCCGTTGGAGAGTCCGGAATTGACCGACACGTTGGACCCGATGAAAAACCGCCCTGGCAGGTCCGCGTTATAGCCGAGATTGAGTGTATTGCGCTGATCATGGTCGAGCGCGACGGGAGGGAAGCCGCACTCCGTGCCCGCCACCACCAGCCCGCCGGTGATTGACCCGTAGCAATCCGCTGTCTGGTTCGAGTAGGCGAGGTGCACCTGTCCGTACTCCCAGAAGGGGGGTGAGCGCACCGTGAGTTCCCAACCCTCGATGAGCGCGCCCTGGTCGGTGATCGGGAGGAAGATGTCGGATTCCCCGAGCGGATTGTGGTCGAAGAAGTTGGTCGCTTCGGTGACGAAGTAGTCCGCCTCGACGCTCCAGCCCTGCAGCGGGACTGTCAGGCCGAACTGACGCTCCCGGTCACGCTCGCCGTGCAACGGCAGAAACGCGGTGTCATTTGCCGTCGCGTAGGCGACCAGGGGCCCGGAGAGAGTTTCGAGCGGCGGGGCCTGGTAGTACTTGCCCCAGAAG
>JASHQW010000245.1 GCA_030038875.1 Gammaproteobacteria bacterium
GGAATGAGGAGTGCCCCTGCGGGTCGGGCAGGAAGTACAAGCATTGCTGCTTGAGCCGTCGTGCCGCGTGATCCGGACGCCTACCGGCGATGGCGGGCGGCTAACAGGGATCGGCGCAATGCGGCCGAGCGCCGGCGGTACGCGGCCGGGGGTGAGGCAACCAGGGCGGCTGTGCGTCGGCGAGCTCGGGTGAGGCGCGGCCTCGAGGGTGCGGGGCTCTCACTTGCGCAGGGCCGGGTGTCGCGCTGGCCGGGGTCTCCGCCGTTGCCGTCGTGGGAGCTTCAGTCGGCGTGGTCGGCCTATTCCGACTGGCTGGAGGCGCTAGATGCGTCACCAGTGCTTGGCCAGGAGGTCGATGGCGGCGTTGAGTAGGCGGAAGGCCGCAGTGGCAATTTCCAAGGCGGCTCGCCAGTCGAAGGTTCTTGCGCGGCGTCTCATGGGCGTAGCTTGACGCCGTGAGAATCGCGGTGAGTTCCGTATTTAGACCTTACGGTTAATCGAGGCCGGTCAGGGGTTTAGAGCGAGAGGCCTGCTTTCGCCTTGTATACATTATGCGCACCGTGGAGCGAGTCACCAGAGCTACGTGAGAGCGGCGACGTCTCCGCCGTCAGCCGAGGTTGCGCGCAGACCTCTAGGGTCCCGCGACGCCGTGTGCGGGCGCCGCGACGGCATGTGGCGGCGCGTAGTGCACCTCGACGACGGCCTTGTCGCACAGGAACTTCGAGCTCTCGGGCACGGGGTACGTGCTGAAGCCGTGCAGATAGGTCAGGGATTGCGTGCGGACGTGATAGGCCGCGGTGATGCGTGCCGCCGTCTCTTCCACGGACTGATCCTGCCGGACCAGGACCCATCCTCCCTCGTCGCCGCCAGCGTCGGCGCCGACGACCTTGGCGGGGTTGCGGCACATCGCGGTGCGATGCGATGCGCACCCCGAGTACAGCAAAGCCAATCCCGTCACCAGGACAATCCGCGCAAAATCCCTGCCAGGCACGACTTCGATCCCTGCAGCCAACCCGGCCGACATCTTCCTTCGAGCGGCAGGATCCGTCTTCAACGCGGCATGGTTTCTGCGGTAGTGATCACACTCCGGAGCAGCCGCCACGGACTCCCGCGTGATATGTCTCCGGGCCAGAGTTCGATAACCATCTAACTCGGCCTCCGGGACCCCTTATATAAGGGCTTGCGGAGTCCAAGTTAGATAACCATCTAACCTCGCCCTCGAGAGCCCTGGTGCGCGGGCTCCCTGTTGGCCTATCCATGACCCACCGCGGCGCCGCCCACCTCGACGGCCGTGCTCTGCGGCGTGGCGCGTGCCTGGCGGATCCGCACGACGCCGTACGCCACGACGACCAGAACGATGGCCACCGCCAGCAGCGCCATGGCTGCGTCCAGATAGTCGTTGAAGATGATGCGGCTCATCTCGGCGAGCGACTTGGCGGGCGCGAGCACCTCCCGGGCGGCCAACGCACGGCTGAACTTGTCGGCGTGGCTGAGGAACCCGATCTTGGGATTCGGGCTGAGGGCTTTCTCGAGCCCCGCCGTGAGCGTGCACACGAGCAGCCAGAGCGTCGGTACCAGGGTGACCCAGGCCCAGCGCTCGCGTTTCATCTTGTAAAGCACGACCGTGCACAGCGTGAGCGCGATCGCCGCCAGCATCTGATTGGTCGCGCCGAAGAGCGGCCACATCGTCCAGATGCCGCCATAGGGGTCGATGACGCCCACGTACAGGAGATAGCCCCACATCGCGCAGGCGAGCGCCGAGCCGATCACGTTGTTGCCCCAGGCGCGCGTGTCGCGGAACGCGGGAACCGCATGGCCGAACAGATCCTGGATCATGAAGCGGCAGACGCGGGTGCCGGCGTCGACCGTCGTCAGGATGAACAGCGCCTCGAACAGGATGGCGAAGTGGTACCAGATCGCCATCAGCGCGCGCCCGCCGAGGAAGCTGGAGAAGATGGTCGCCATGCCGACCGCGAGTGTGGGCGCTCCGCCGGTGCGCGCCAGGATGCTCGTCTCGCCCACGTCGTGGGCCACCTGATTGAGCATGTCGGGGGTGACAGTGAATCCCCAGGAGGTGATCACCTCGGCCGCGTGCGCTGCCGTGGTGCCGATCAGCCCTGCCCCGCTGTTCATGGCGAAATAGACACCCGGATGGATGACCGAGGCGCCGATCACGGCCATGATCGCCACGAAGGACTCGGTGAGCATGCCGCCGTAGCCGACAGCGGCGATGTACTTCTCGCTCTCGATCATCTTCGGGGTGGTGCCGGACGATACCAGCGAGTGAAAACCGGACACCGCTCCGCAGGCGACGGTGATGAAGAGGAATGGAAACACGCTGCCGGCCCACACCGGACCCGTGCCATCGATGAACTTGGTAATCGCCGGCATCTGCAACTGCGGATGCGCGAGCAGCACTCCGATCGCGAGCAGCGCGACGGTTCCCACCTTGAGGAACGTCGACAGATAGTCGCGCGGCGCGAGCAGCAACCACACCGGCAGCACCGAGGCGGTGAAGCCGTAGCCGATGATGAGCAGCGCCAGCGCCTGCCCCGTAAAGGTGAAGTAATGAGCGAGCGCCGGCGTCTCGGCGACCGTGCGGCCGTAGAGCAACGCCGCGATCAGCAGGACCAGCCCGATCACCGACATCTCACCGATGCGTCCGGGCCGCACGAAGCGGCCGTAAATCCCCATGACGAGCGCGATCGGTATGGTGCAGGCGACGGTGAACGTGCCCCAGGGGCTCGCCTTCAGCGCATTGACCACGACCAGAGCCAGCACCGCCAGAATGATGACGCAGATGAGCAGCACGCCGACGCCCGCCACCGTGCCGGCCACCGGGCCCATCTCCGAGCGGATCATGTCTCCGAGGGAGCGGCCGTCGCGGCGCGTCGAGAGGAACAGCACGATCATGTCCTGCACCGCTCCGCCGAACACCACGCCCGCAAGGATCCACAGCGTGCCGGGGAGATAGCCCATCTGGGCCGCGAGCACCGGCCCGACGAGCGGTCCGGCGCCGGCGATAGCGGCGAAATGATGGCCGTAGAGCACGTAGGGATTGGTCGGCACGTAGTCGAGACCGTCGTTGCGCCGATACGCCGGCGTCTGCCGCGCGGCATTCACGCCGAGCACGGTGTTGGCAATGAAGAGGCCATAGAAGCGATAGGCGATGGTGTAGATGCAGAGCGCGGCGATGACCAGCCACATCGCGTTGACCGGCTCGTCGCGCTTCAACGCGACCACCCCTAAGGCCGCCGCGCCCAGTACCGCGATTACGGCCCAGATCAGCTTGCTCTTGATGGACATGGCAGCTCCTACGGTTCTTCTTTTAATACGTGGCCGCCGGGCCGGGGACGTTCCCCCTGACCAGCGCCCGGCATTATCGCTCGCCCGCCGGAGACCGCGACAGCTGGCAGGCCGGCGCCTTCGGAAACCGCAGCAGGCTCAAGGGCATTGTGCGCCCTACTCCGTGGCGGCGTAGAGCTGCCGCGTGATCGTGGCAATCAGGCCCGAGCTCTCCTTCGGGTCGGCGATTCCCCGCGTGAGGATCACCAGCACGAAGGGTCGCGGTGCATAGACGATCGCGGCGTCGTGCTGAATCTTCGTGATCTCGCCGGTCTTGTGTGCCACGCGCGTCCCGGGCGGGAGGCCTGCGGGGATGCCATCGTTGAAGGTCTGCCGCTCGAGGATCGCGCGCATCGCGCGCGAGGCCGCGGGATCCACGGCCTTACCCCGGGCAATCGCCTCCATGAGTCGGGCGAGGGCGCGCGCGGTCGTCGTGTTGTTGAATCCCTGCTCGAAGGCCTTGGAGTCCTCGACGCCGCGCAGCACCTGCATGCCGTCGGCCCTGAGGGCATGGACGCCGTGCTGGATGCTTTCGACGCCGAGTCGCTCGATCAGGAGGTTGGTCGCCAGGTTGCTGCTCACGGTGATCATGAGCTCGGTGAGCTGTGCGAGCGTGCGCGTGCTGCCTACGGCGCGGTACAGGTCCGCTTCGGAGTCGTCGGAGGGATCGAGGGCATAGGAAGAGCCGTCGACGAGACTGCGGAACTCGTTCCTTATCACCAGAGTGTCGTCGAGTCGCAGCTTTCGCTGGTGGGCTTGGTGGTAGAGCTCGATCAGCACCGCCACCTTCATGGTGCTCGCCGCATGGAACGGCTCGTCAGCCCGCAGCAGCCAGCGCGAGCGGCCGTCAAGCGTCTCGAAGGCGACCGCGACCTGGGCACCGCTCGCGCGAATCATTGATTCGATACCGGGAATCATGGCGCTCAGCCTCGAGTCGTCCGCGGCGGCGACCGGCACAGAGAACCAGGAGAAGCCCGCGAGACACCAGCAGGCTGCGATCGAAGGCGGGCTCCTCATGGCTGGCGATTCTACGTCCAACTTCGGGCTGGCCAGTCGAGCGTCCAGGTGCCCCCGATCGGGCGCACCTGCGGCGATGATCCGCCCCTCTTGATCCCGACACGTTAGCTTCGCGCGGCGTTATGTGCACTGCGCGCTACCGCCCGTAACCCGCCTGCCACCGTCCGTCGGATGCCCGGGCGGATGTGACGCAATACCGCTTTGCGGAGCTCCTTTCTCCATTAAATTGCCGCCGCATGAAGCGGCATAGCGGTTACACGCTCACGGAGATGCTGGTGGTGGTGGCGATCGTCGCCATCCTCCTCGGGATCGCTGTCCCCTCGTATCGGTACATCACCAACGCCTCGCGCATGTCCTCGGAGATCAACGGTCTTCTGGGTGATCTGATGTACGCCCGCGCCGAGGCCATCAAGGAGGGCCAGTCCGTGTCGCTGTGCGTCTCCTCGGACGGAGTGACCTGCTCGGGCTCGACTGCCTGGGCGAACGGCTGGATCGTCTTTCCCGACCCGCCCGCGAGTTTCACGCCCGCGGCCGGCGCCGTGTTGCGCCAGCAGACGGCCTTCACCGGCGCTACGCCCGACACGCTCACTCCGAATAACCCCATCTTTGGCGTGAGCTTCAACCGCGACGGGTTTGCGCAGGGGCCCGCTGGCGCGGCCTTCCCGACCACGATCCTGACGCTGCATGACCCGACCGCCAACGTCGCGTGGACAAAGTGTATGCAGATCAGTCTCGTCGGAATGCTGCAGACCGAGACCGCTGTCCCCCCTCTGAACTTCGCACCTTGCACATGAAACACAGAACTCACCGCGGAGTTAACCGCGCCACGGCGCACGGCTTCAGCCTGGTCGAGATCATGGTGGCGGTGCTCATCATCTGCATCGGTCTCCTCGGGATCGCCAAGATGCAGGCGCTCGCGCTGTCGAGCAGCAACATCGCCCGCCAGCGCGCGATGGCCGCCTTCCTCGCCGCGAGCCTCGCTTCGTCCATGCACTCCAACCGCACCTTCTGGGGGAGCGCGCAGGCAGCGGCCATGGCGCCAGTCGGCGCACCGCTCACCATCAACAGTGCGACCGGGACCGTCACTCCCGCGGCGCTCACGGCCGGCGTGACGAGCGGCACCTGTATCGGCAGCAATAACGGCCTGCCGACGTGCGGGGGCAACGCCGGCGCGCAGACCCTCGCGGGCTTCGACATCGTGCGCTGGAGCTCGAACGTCTGGGGTGTCGCCAGTCTGCTCCCCAATGCGATCACACAGATCACCTGTCCGGGCGCCGTGCAGCCCGCGAGCTGCGTCATCCAGATGACCTGGACCGAGCAGGTGGTGATGACCAACAGCCAGCAGACCAACGCCGCCAATGTCGGCCAGGTCAACAACGGCGGTAACGGCAACGCGGGTCAGTTCGAGACCCCGACCTACACGCTGTACGTAGAGCCATGAGCACCGCACGCCGTCCGCAATCCCCCTGTCCCGCGCGCCGCGCGCGCGGCTTCAGCCTGGTCGAGCTGATGGTGGCCGTGGCGATCGCCATGTTCCTGCTCTTCGGGCTGGCCACCGTCTTCGACAACACGCGCCTCACTTACAAAAACCAGCAGGCGCTCGCGCAGCTGCAGGACCAGCAGCGCTTCGCCATGCAGCTCATCACCTCGGTGGTCGAGGCGGGCGGCTATTACCCCAGCCCGACCGGTGAGACGCAGGCCAGCGCCTTGTTGGCCGTGGCACCCAACTTCGCCTCCGGCCAGGCGTTCTGGGGCACCGGCAACGCCCAGGCCGCGCCCAACAGCGACACCCTCTACGTGCGCTTCCAGACCGCGAACAATGACGGGGTCATCAACTGCACCGGCGGCCAGAATACGACCGGCGCCGAGCAGCTCTATACCAACGAGTTCAGCATCGTGGCCGGTCAGCTGATGTGCTCCCTCAACGGCGCCCCGGCCGTGGCGCTGGTCAGCGGCATCGTCAACATGCAGGTCTGGTACGGAGTGAACCGCAGCCCGCCGTTCGTCAACTACAACGTCGACACCTACGTCACCGCCCTCAACATGGTGAACACCGACTGGGAGCAGGTGAGCGCGGTGCGTGTCGCCCTCACCTTCACCAACCCGCTGGCGGGACAGTCCGGGCAGCCCGCGACCCTGACCTTCGAGCGGGTCATCGAGGTGATGGCGCGCGCGGGGGACTACATATGATGCAAGCCGGACACCGCATGCCCGCGCAGTGCGCGGCGCCCCGCGCGCAGCGCGGCGTGGTGCTCATCACCGCGCTGCTGCTGCTGCTGATCATCACCATCCTCGGACTCAGCATGTTCCGCAGCTTCCCCACCCAGGAGAAGATCGCCGGCAACGTGCGCGAGAAGGAGCGCGCGCTGCACGCGGCCAACAGCGCCCAACAGTACGCCGAGTGGTGGCTGATGACGAACAACAACATTGCCAACGGCGACGTCGTATGCGGCGCGGAGACATCGCTCCTGGTCGCTAACCTCAACGTCAACGTGGGGCAGATCTGCTCCAACCAGCTGTACACGCTGCTGGGCAACACCGTGACCGACGTCACACAGGTCCCCTGGTGCATAGGCGGTACGGGTTGCGCGAACGTCGGCACCCAGTACACGCCGTACGGCATGACCGTAGGGATCGTGAGCGCCAACAATCCGCTGGCGACCCTTTATGACTCGCCCTACGTGAGCGCCCCTGTTTTCTATATCGCGGACCTCGGCGCGGCCGGCGACGGCCAGGGCGAGGCCTATCAGATCGACGCCTACGCCTACGGCGGCTCGACCAGCACGGTCGCGGTCGTCGAGAGCGTCTACGAAGTCGCCCAAGGCGTCGTTAACCGGACGGGTGAGTAAATGAACCGTAACAGCTTCATTGTCGCTCTCATGGCGGTCGCAGCGCTCGCGCTGCCGCTCGCAGTGCGTGCGCAGACACCGATCAGCGAAGATTTCACCGGCACGAGCACCACCAACAGCTGGTACTTCTTCAACGGCGCCTGCCTCACGGCCGGCAGTGCGGCCGGC
>JASHQW010000246.1 GCA_030038875.1 Gammaproteobacteria bacterium
GGCGCTCAAGCGCTTAGGGGTAGCGGGCCTCGGCATGATGCAGGTCACGACCTATGCCGTGTCGCTCTACGCCGGGCTCATGCAGGGCATCGCGCCGGATCTCGAGCAGTTCCTGCGCTTCGTGAGCCTCCTCGTCGCCACCCCCGTGGTGCTCTACGCCGCCCAGCCCTTCTTCGTCTCCGCGTGGCGCAGCCTCCTCGCCCGCCGGCCCGGCATGGACGTGCCCGTGGCGCTCTCGATCGGCGCGGCCTACCTCTGGAGCGTCGTCTCGACGCTGCGCGGGCGGGGAGCGGTGTACTTCGATTCCGTGGTCATGTTCACCTTTTTCCTGCTCGCCAGCCGCTATGTGGAGATGTCGCTCCGGCACCGCGCGGGCTTGCAGCACGATGCGCTCGCGCGGCTTCTGCCCGACAGCTCGCTGCGCCTCATGGGAGCTGAGGCCGAGCGCGTCACGCCCGATGAGCTGCGCGCCGGCGACCGCGTGCGCGTCCTCCCCGGAGAGCGCGTGCCGGCGGACGGCCGGATCGAGTCGGGCAGCACCGAGGTGGACGAATCGCTCCTCACCGGCGAATCGGCTCCGCGCGTGCGCCGCTCTGGGGACGAGCTCACGGCCGGCACGCTGAACCTCACCGGGCCGGTCGAGATGACGGTGGCGCGTGTCGGTCAGGACTCGACCCTCGCCGCCGTATCCCGCCTTCTCGAGCGCGCCCGGGGCTCGCGGCCCAAGGTCGCCGATCTCGCCGACCGCGTCGCCGCCTATTTCGTGACCGGGGTATTGCTGCTCGCCGTGGGTGTCGCGCTCTACTGGCTGCACGCGGATCCGGCGCGCGCCTTCGCAACGGTGCTCGCCGTTTTGGTGGTCACCTGCCCCTGCGCGCTGTCGCTCGCGACGCCGGCAGCGCTCGCCGCCGCCACCACGCGCCTGGCGCGTGCCGGGGTGCTGGTCACACGCGGCCGTGCGCTCGAGCGTCTCTCGGGCGCGGATCGCATTCTCTTCGACAAGACCGGCACCCTGACGCGCGGCGAGCCGCGCCTCGAGCGCGTGGTCACGCTCGAGCCGCGTCTGACGGCGGCGCAGTGTCTCTCGGTGGCGGCAGCGCTCGAAGGCCATTCGGCTCATCCCCTCGCGCGTGCCTTCGCGCAGCTCACCCCGGCCGCGGGCGTGAGCGAAGTCCGGTCCGTCGCCGGCCGCGGGCTCGAGGGAACCGTCGCGGGGACGCGCTACCGGCTCGGCCGCCTCGAGTTCGTGGGGGAAGGCGCAACCCGCACGGTGACCGCGGTCGCGGACGATCCCGATCACACGAGCGTCGTGCTGGGCGATGCGGCGGGCCCCTTGGCCGTGTTTCAGCTCACCGACGCGCTCCGCAACGACGTGCGTGACACCCTGGAGCGCCTCGCTCACCTCGGCCTCGTCCCCGGCATCGCGAGCGGCGACCGCTCAGGTCCGGTCGCGGCGGCGGCGCGTCAACTGGGAGGCATCGCCGCCCGCGCGAACCTGACGGCCGACGGCAAGCTCGCCTGGGTGCGCGAGCTCCGCGGCGAAGGCCACCGGGTGGTTATGGTGGGAGATGGTGTGAATGACGCCCCGGTGCTCGCCGCGGCGGATGTCTCGGTCGCCATCGCGGGCGGGACCGAGCTCGCCAAGGTGAGCGCGGACCTCGTGTTGCTCGGCGAGGGACTCGCGCCGCTCAGTGCCGCCGTCGAGACCTCGCGGCGGCTGCTGCGGGTCATCCGACAGAATCTCGCCTGGGCCGTGCTCTACAATCTCACGGCGGTGCCGCTCGCTGCGGCCGGACTCATCGAGCCCTGGATGGCGGTGCTCGGCATGTCGGGGAGCTCGCTGCTCGTGGTGCTGAATGCCCTGCGCTTGCTCGAGCGGGCGCCGAGCCGGCCGGCGGCGGAGCCGGCGCCCCTCACCAAGGCGCTGCACGCATGAACGTCATCTACCTCCTCATCCCGCTCGGCCTGGGGCTGCTCGCGCTCTCGGTCTGGGCGTACTTCTGGGCGGTGCGCTCGGGGCAGTTTGACGACCTCGAGTCGCCCGCCGTGCAGATTCTCCTCGACGACGACCGCGCGCCGCCGCCCGCCTCGGGCGACTCCCGCGATGCCTGAGCTCACCTTACTGACGGCGCTCCTCGCGGGCCTCCTCGGCAGCACGCATTGCCTCGCCATGTGCGGCGGCATCGCCACGGCCCTGGGAAGCGTGCCGGGAGGCGCGGGCCGGAGCCGCCAGCTCCTCCTTTATCACCTCGGGCGCATCGCGAGCTACGGGACCGCGGGCGCCGTCGCCGGAGCGCTCGGCGCCGCCGCCGGCTTCGCCTTCGCCGCTTCGCGCTGGAGCGAGATCCTGCGTCTGGCGACCGCGGCCGTGGTCGTCGTGATCGGCCTCGACATCGCCTTCAGCGGCAGCTCGCGCGCGCGCTGGCTGCGGCTGCCCGAGCGCTGGGGAGCGCACCTGTGGCGGGGCGTGGCTCCACTTGCGCGCGCATCGCTCCCCGCCTCGCCTGCGGTACGCGCGCTCGTGCTCGGGCTCCTGTGGGGCTGGTTGCCGTGTGGGCTCGTGTACTCGGTGCTGCTCGCCGCGGCGGTCGCGGGCGGCAGCGCGAGCGGGGCTGCCATCATGATCGCCTTCGGCCTCGGCACGGTGCCGGCGATGGCGGGCTTGAGCTTCGCGGGTGCGCATCTGCCGAGACCCGGCGGCTCACTGGCACGCCTCGCCGGTGCTGCGCTCGTGGCCTGTGGTCTTTGGACGGCTGTGCTGCCGCTCGCCGCATTGAGCGGCGCTCACGAACACCACCACGCGGCCGTGTTGTCTCACGTGGAAGGTGCCGGCCCGCTGCGCTGAGCGCTGCCGGCGGGAGCCTTTAA
>JASHQW010000247.1 GCA_030038875.1 Gammaproteobacteria bacterium
ACCCCGGCCGCCGGTGCCGCGGGCGGGCTGGCGCTTCCGAGCAACGACTTGAGCAGCAAGGAAACCACGCGCAACTACGAGATCGACCGCACGCTCGCCTACACGCGGCAGCCCGCGGGCAAGCTCAAGCGCCTCACGGTCGCGGTGCTGATCGACGATGCGCACACCGTCGACAAGGACGGCAAGGCGCAAACGCGAGCGCTCACTCAGGAGCAGCTCGATCACGTCACCCAGCTGGTGAAGGACGCGGTCGGCTTCGACGAAGCGCGCGGCGACGTCGTCAACGTCGTCAACTCCTCGTTCACCGAGGAGCCGGCCGCTCCCGCGGGCGGCGATCTCGAGAAGCCGTCCCTGTGGGAGAAGCCGCTGTTCTTCGAGGGACTGAAGATCGTCCTCGGCGCCGTCATGCTCATCGTGCTGGTATTGACGGTGCTGCGCCCGCTGATGAAGAGTCTCCTCACTTCGATGCGCACCCCGCGCCTCGCCGCCGAGACCGCCGAGGGCGCGCCGCTCCCGGCTGCGCCCGCGCCCGCCGTCGCGCTCGCGCACGAGCAGCAGCTCGCCCAAGCGCGCACCCTCGTGAGCCAGGATCCGAAGCGCGTCGCCCAGGTGGTGCGCGATTGGGTGGACCAGGATGCCTGAGCGCGAGCCCAACCGTAACGGCACCGAGCGCGCCGCAATCCTGCTGCTCACGCTCGGGGAGCAGGAGGCCGCGCAGATCTTGAAGCACATGAGTGCCAAGGAGGTGCAGCGCGTCGGCCTCGCCATGGCCAAGATGAAGAACGTCTCGCGCGCCGAAGTCGAGAAGGTGGTGTCCGACTTCACCACCAACGTCGAGGCGCAGACCTCGGTCGGTGTGGGGGCGGATGAGTTCCTGCGCAAGGCGCTGGTGAACGCGCTCGGCGAGGACAAGGCATCGGCGATCATCGATCGCATCAGCATCGGACGCTCGACCAAGGGACTGGAAGCCTTGAAGTGGCTGGACGCCCGCGCGGTGTGCGAGCTGATCCGGCTCGAGCATCCGCAGATGATCGCCATCGTGCTCGCGTATCTGGAATCCGATCATGCGGCCGAGGTGCTGCAGCTGCTGCCGAGCGGCATCCGCTCCGACGTGGTGGTACGCATCGCCTCCCTCGACGGCGTGCAGCCCACGGCGCTCACCGAGCTCGACGACATCATCGAGAAGCAGTTCTCGGGGAATTCCGCCGCCAAGACCTCGGTGCTCGGGGGACCGAAGGCGGCTGCCAACATCATGAACGCGCTCGAGCCGAGCCACGAGAGCGCGATCATGGAGCAGATCACGAAGTCCGACGAGGCGCTCGCGCAGCTCATCGAGGACCTCGTATTCGTGTTCGACGACCTGGGCAGCATCGACGATCGCAGCATGCAGGAGCTGCTGCGTCAGGTGCCGGGCGATGGCCTGCTGCTCGCGCTCAAGGGCGCCGACGATGCCCTGAAGGAGAAGATCTTCAAGAACATGTCGCAGCGCGCCGCCGAGATGCTCAAGGACGACCTGGAAGCCAAGGGCCCGGTGCGCGTGGCGGACGTCGAGGCGGCGCAGAAGACCATTCTGCAGACCGCGCGCAAGCTCGCCGCCGCCGGCACCATCGCCTTGGGCGGCAAGGGCGAGCAGTACGTGTAGTACAGGCCAAACGAAGCCGCGGCGTTTGTCCGCAAGAATCGCCGCAGGCGATTCTTGCCATCGACTAGCGCGCGCGCGTCAGGTCCATCGATTCGGCAAGCGCGCTCAAGCGCGGTGCAACCTGGCCGAGCGGCAGAGTCTCCGCCGCCGCGCCGATCGCCACCGCCTCGCCCGGCATGCCCCACACGACGCTCGTCGCCTCGTCCTGGGCCACGGTCGGACTCCCGGCCTCGCGCATCTCCTTCAAGCCCAGGGCGCCGTCCTTGCCCATGCCGGTGAGAATCACGCCGACGGCATTGCGCCCGGCCTGCTGCGCCACGGAGCGGAACAATACATCGACGCTCGGCTTGTGGCGGTTGACGGGCGGCCCGTCGTCGAGCTTGCACACGTAGCGCGCCCCGTCCCGGACCACGAGCAGGTGCCGGTCGCCCGGCGCGATGTACACGTGGCCGGGGAGAATCACCTGGCCGTCTTGCGCCTCGCAGACGGTCATCTGGCAGCAGGCGTCCATGCGGCGCGCGAACGGGGTGCTGAAAGCCTTCGGAATGTGCTGGGTGATGACGACGCCGGGCGTGTCGGCCGGCAGCTGCACCAGCACTTCCTTGATCGCCTCCGTGCCGCCGGTCGAGGCGCCGATGGCGATGATGCGGTCGGTGGTGCGGAACTGCCGCCGCACCGGGGCCTTGGCGAGCACCGCATCGACGCCGAGACGGGGCGCGACCGCCGCGCCGCCGTTGTTGCCGGCGGAACCGGTGTAGGGGCGCACGCGCGCCGTCGCCGCGGAGCGGATCTTGGCGCGCAGCTCGTCCGCGTAATCGGTGAGCGTCGCGGCGATGTCGATCTTAGGTTTAGGCAGATAGTCCACGGCGCCGACCGCGAGCGCATCGAGCGTCACCTCGGCGCCGTGCTCGGTGAGCGACGACACCATGACGACCGGCATGGGGCGCAGGCGCATGAGATTGCGCAGGAAGGTGACGCCGTCCATCTTCGGCATCTCGACGTCGAGCGTCAGCACGTCGGGGTTCAACTGCTTGATCCGGTCGCGCGCCATGTAGGCATCTGACGCCGTGCCGACCACCTCGAGGGCGGGATCGGCCGACAAGACCTCGGTGAGGATGCGGCGCACCAGCGCGGAGTCGTCCACGATCAGTACGCGCACGCGGGGTTTGGCGCCCGCGGGGCCCCGCGGGGATTCGTTGCTCTGCACGGTGTTCCTTCCTGGATCTGGCATTTCCTGCGTGCCTCAAAAGAGCTCGACGTCGCCGCCGCCGCTCTGGCGCGCGAGATCGCCCTGATAGCGGCGCTCGCGCTCGGCGATGGCGGTGGCCTCCAGCGGCTGCAGGCGCCGCACCCGCACCTTGCCCGCCTCCGGAAAATAGATGATGCGGCGCGGATAGATGTCGCCGAGATCCTCGGCCGCGACCTTGAGTCCCTCGGACTTCAGGAACTGCCGCACGAAGGCCGCGTTGCGCGCGCCGACGTCGGTCATCGAGGCAAGGATGCGCCCGCCACCGAACAGCTTGATCTCGAAATGCTCGCGCCGGCCGCCGAGCTTCAGGAGCTCGTTGATCAGGCATTCCATGGCGTGGGTGCCGTAGCGCGTCGCGAGCCCGGTCGCCGGATCCATCCAGCGGTCGCCGCCG
>JASHQW010000248.1 GCA_030038875.1 Gammaproteobacteria bacterium
CAGGTCGCGAAGGCGATGATGGAGAAGCTCGGCACCGAGGAGGCGACCGACTTGAAGGGTGGGCGCCACAAGCAGAAGTCCTTCAACTCGATCTTCATGATGGCCGACTCGGGCGCGCGCGGCTCCGCGGCGCAGATCCGCCAGCTGGCCGGCATGCGCGGCCTGATGGCCAAACCCGACGGCTCGATCATCGAGACGCCGATCACGGCGAACTTCCGTGAGGGCCTCAACGTTCTGCAGTACTTCATCTCGACCCACGGCGCCCGCAAGGGCCTGGCGGACACGGCGCTGAAGACCGCGAACTCGGGATATCTGACGCGGCGCCTGGTCGACGTGGCGCAGGACCTCGTCGTCACCGAGGAGGACTGCGGCACGACCAACGGCCTCGCCATGACCCCGCTTGTCGAGGGCGGCGACGTCGTCGAGGCGCTCGGCGAACGCGTGCTCGGTCGCGTGCTGGCGGAGGACATCGTCAAGCCCGGCGCCAAAGAAGTGCTGATCGCGAACGGGACGCTGCTCGATGAGAAACTGGTGCGGCTGCTCGAGCACGAGGGCGTGGACCAGATCAAGGTCCGCTCGCCCATCACCTGCGAGACCCGCTACGGCGTCTGCTCGCGCTGCTACGGGCGCGATCTGGCGCGCGGCCGGCCGATCTCGATCGGCGAGGCCGTGGGCGTCATCGCCGCGCAATCGATCGGCGAGCCGGGCACGCAGCTCACCATGCGCACGTTCCACATCGGCGGCGCGGCATCGCGGGCCGCGGCGGCTTCCAGCGTCGAGGTGCGCAACAAGGGACTGATCCGCTTCCACCACGTGAAGACGGTGCCGCACGAGAAGGGCCACCTCGTGGCGGTATCACGCTCGGGCGAGCTCGGCGTGGTCGATGACTTCGGCCGCGAGCGCGAGCGCTACAAGATTCCCTACGGCGCCATGATCAGCGTCAAGGAAGGGGCCACGGTGAACGCGGGCCAGGTGGTTGCAACCTGGGATCCGCACACGCACCCGGTCATCACCGAGGTCGCGGGCTTCGTCAAGTTCCAGGACTTCGTCGACGGCCTCACCGTCACCTCGCAGGTGGATGAGGTCACCGGTCTTTCCTCGACCGTGGTGCTCGACACCAAGCAGCGCGGCGGCAAGGACCTGCGTGCCACCATCAAGCTGGTCAACGCCAAGGGCAAGGAAGTGACCTTCGCCAACACCGAGATCCCGGCGGTCTATACGCTGCCGCCGGGCGCGCTCGTCAGCCTGGTCGACGGCGCGCGGGTGTCGGTGGGCGATGTCATCGCGCGCATCCCGCAGGAGTCCTCCAAGACCCGCGACATCACCGGCGGTCTGCCGCGCGTCGCGGACCTGTTCGAGGCGCGCAAACCGAAGGATCCGGCGATTCTCGCCGAGAAGTCCGGCACCGTGAGCTTCGGCAAGGAGACCAAGGGCAAGCGGCGCCTGATCATCACCTCTGACGACGGCGAGAAGTACGAGGAGCTGATTCCAAAGTGGCGCCAGCTCAACGTGTTCGAGGGCGAGACGGTCGAGCGCGGTGAGGTGATCGCCGACGGCGAGCCGAATCCGCACGACATCCTGCGCCTGCAGGGGGTTGAGGCGCTCGCTAATTACCTGGTGCGCGAGATCCAGGACGTCTATCGGTTGCAGGGCGTGAAGATCAACGACAAGCACATCGAGGTCATCATCCGGCAGATGCTGCGCAAGACCGAGGTGCAGGAGGCGGGCGAGACCACGCTGCTGCGCGGTGAGCAGCTCGACCGGGCGCGGGCGCTCGATGTGAACGATCGTGCCGAGCAGGGTGGCAAGAAGGGCGCGCGGCTGCAGCCGGTGCTCCTCGGCATCACCAAGGCGAGCCTCGCGACCGAGTCGTTCATCTCCGCGGCCTCCTTCCAGGAGACCACCCGCGTGCTCACCGAGGCCGCGGTCCGCGGACTCAAGGACGACCTGCGGGGACTCAAGGAGAACGTCATCGTCGGACGGCTCATCCCGGCAGGCACGGGCTTTGCGGCCCACGAGTCCCGCCGGCGCAAGCTCGAGGGCACCGAGCGCCGCAGCTTCATGGACGTGGGCGGCGGGCTGCCGGAGGCCGAAGAGGCGAGCGTCGGCGAGGAGTCGGAGAGCGCGGCGGGCTGACGCCCTCACCGCGCGCCTTGCACGGGGCTCGACACCTCAGGCGGGCCGGCGAGAGATTCGCCGGCCCGTTGTTGCCTCGGTCACCGGCCGCATTGCGTTAGATTCCGCCCATGGGAACCCTCGCGATCTGGAAGCGCTTTGCCTCGAGGCCCGGCGGCAAGTGGGCCTTCTCGCGCCTGGTATGCCTCAAGGCGCCTTACTTCGGCAGCATTCGTCCGAGGTTCGAGGAGCTGCGGCCGGGGTACTGCCGGGTGGCGATCCGTAAACGTCGCCCGGTCCTCAACCACATCGGCACGGTGCACGCCATCGCGATGTGCAACATGGCGGAGCTCGCGGGCGGCACCATGACCGAGGTGACGATTCCCGCCACGCACCGCTGGATCCCCCGGGGCATGACGGTCGAGTATCTGAAGAAGGCGACCACTGACCTGGTCGCCGTCGCTACCCCGGAGTCGAAGCCGGACTGGTCGGCGCCGGGCGATTACCGGGTGAACGTGACGGTGAGCGACCGCGGCAACGAGCCCGTGTTCCGCGCACTGATTACGATGTGGGTGTCGCCGAAGAAGGTGGTGGAATGAGCGACGACACGATCGTTCTCACCGGGGAGCACGTGCGCCTCGAGCCGCTGTCGCGCGCGCACGTGCCGGGTCTCGTAGCGGCGGCGGCCGAGGATCCGGCGCTCTATCAGTGGACAGTCCTGCCGGTCGATGCCGACGGGATGCCCCGCTACGTCGACACGGCGCTCCGCTGGCGCGAGGAGGGCACGGCGCTGCCCTTTGCGACGGTGCGCCGCGCCGACGGCAGGGTGATCGGCTCGACGCGCTTCTTCCTCATCGAGCGCTGGGAGTGGCCGGCCGGCCATCCGAACGCGCGCCGCACAAGCCCCGACGCCTGCGAGATCGGCTACACCTGGCTCGCCGCCTCGGCGATCCGCACGGCGGCCAACACGGAGGCAAAGGTCCTGATGCTCGATCATGCGTTCGAGCGCTGGCGCGTGCACCGGGTGTGCTTCCACACCGACATGCGCAACGAGCGTTCGCGCAACGCACTCACCCGGCTCGGTGCGGTGTTCGAGGGCACGCTGCGCGCCCACCGCTTGGGCGTAGATCTCATCCCGCGTGATTCCGCGCGCTTCTCGATCGTCGCGGCCGAGTGGCCCGCGGTGCGGCAGCGTCTCACTCGAGGGCGCGCGGACCCGTTGGGCCTCGCCCGCCGGTGAGCCTGTCGCGCTATTTCGCCTGCCAGATCTTCAGCAGATCGGGCGAGCCCTGGGCGCGGACGCCGTTGTCGGTGAGAATCTGCTCGGTGGCGCCCAGCATCTCTGCGCGGCGGAACACCAGCGCCTCCCCGAGGCGGCCGTCGAACTCGAAGGCCACGAATTCGTCCTTGAGATCGCGCAGCAGCTCGACCAGGTGCGCGAGGCTCTTTACCGGCGTGCCGTTGACGGTCTTCACGACCGCCCCCTTCGGCGAGCTATAGCCCTTCGAGAGCTTGTGCGGGAACATCGCCGCAGGCACCACGACGAGCTCGGTGCGCTC
>JASHQW010000249.1 GCA_030038875.1 Gammaproteobacteria bacterium
CGAGGTTGTCGATGTAGCGGGACGAGTCGACGTAGCGCACGTACGGACGCACCGACTTCAGCGCGGCCTCGGCGGCTTTGAGATCGTCGAAGGAATCGCTGTTGGGGTTCCTGCCGAGGTAGAGCAGCACCGTGGCGACCACTTCGGAGGGCGCATCCAGGATCGAGATGCCACAATCCTGGAAGTGCGACACCACCGCCGGGTCGAACAGTATCCGCCAGCTGTCGACCGGCGCGTCCGGCAGCCGCGCGCGGATCTCGGCGGTGTTGTAGCCGACCCCGGAGGTGATCCACATGTAGTCGACGCTGTACTGGTTGCCCGGATCGTAGAGCGCTTCGGCGCGCGCCACGTCCGGATCGACGTTCTTCAGGTTCGGCAGCTGCGCCTTATCGAGCTTCTGATAGATGTCGGCCTGGATCTGGCGCTCGAGGAACGCCCCCGATGGCACCACCAGGTCGTAGTTGGTGTGCCCGCTGAGGAGCTTGGTCTCGAGGATCTCATTCGAGTCGAACACGTCGTAATTGACGTGGATGCCGTACTCCGTCTCGAAATCCGTGATCACGCTCGGCTGGATGTAGTCGGACCAGTTGTCGACGTTAAGGACCTTCTCGGACTCCGAAGCCTGCGGGCCGTGCGCCTGCGGGCCCGAGCAGCCGGCGGCGCCGGCCAGCACCGCCACGCAACCGAGGTAAAGCCTGCGCAAATGGCCGCAGGCCCGTTTGCGCCTCTCAAACATTCAACAACAAATGCTCGCGCTCCCAGGAGCTGATCACCTGCAGGAACACCTCGTACTCGGCCTCTTTGACGATGGTGAAGGCCTCGACGAAGGGCTCGCCGAGGAGCTTGACCAGCGGCTCGCAGGCGCGCAGCTCGCGCAGCGCCTCATCGAGCGAGCGCGGCAGCCCGAACGGCAGGTCGTGGGCGCTGCCGACGATCGGATCCGACGGCTGGATGCCCTCGGTCATCCCCAGATAGCCGCAGGCGAGCGAGGCCGCGATGGCGATGTAGGGGTTGGCGTCCGCGCCGCCGACGCGATTCTCGACGCGCCGCGCCTGCGCATCCGACATCGGCACGCGCAGCCCCGCGGTGCGGTTGTCGTAGCCCCAGTGGACGTTGATGGGCGCCGACAGGTAGCGCGTCAGGCGCCGGTAGGAGTTCACGTTGGCGCAGAACAGCGCCATGGCTGCCGGCAGGTAGCGCTGCAGTCCGCCGATGTGGTTGAAGAACAGTGTCGAGGGGGTGCCGTCGGGGTTCGAGAAGATGTTCTTGCGCGTCTTCACGTCCACCACGCTCTGGTGGATATGCATGGCGCTGCCGGGCTCCTTGGCGTGCGGCTTCGCCATGAAGGTGGCGTACATCTTGTGGCGCAGCGCCGCCTCGCGCGCCGTGCGCTTGAAGAGAAACGCCTGGTCGGCGAGGTCGAGCGGCGGGCCGTGGATCAGGTTGATCTCCATCTGTGCCGGGCCGTCCTCGTGGATCAGGGTGTCGATCTCGATGTCCTGGTCCTCGCAGAACTGGTAGATGTCGTCGAACAGCGGGTCGAATTCGTTGACCGCGGCGATGCTGTAGGACTGGCGGCCGGGCTCGGCGCGCCCGGAGCGCCCGACCGGGGGCTTGAGCGGGTAGTCGGCGTCCTTGTTCTGCTCCACCAGGTAGAACTCGAGCTCGGGCGCCACCACCGGCTCCCAGCCGCGCTGCGCATAGAGCTCGAGGATATTGCGCAGCACATGGCGCGGCGCCATCGAGACGCGCCGGCCGTCGGAATAGAAGCAGTCGTGGATCACCTGCGCGGTGGGCTCGGCAGTCCACGGCACGCGGCGCACCGTCTTCGCATCCGCCTTGAGGACGATGTCGATCTCCGCCGGGCTCATGGCCTCGCCGGTCTCGGGCGGATAGTCCCCGGTGACGGTCTGCAGGAACACGCTCTCGGGCAGACGCATGCCGCCGTCCTCGGCAAACTTCTCGGCGGGCATGATCTTGCCGCGGGCGATGCCGGCCATGTCGGGGATGATCGCCTCGACCTCCGAGATGCCGTGATCGCGGAAAAACTGCCGGATCTCACTCACCATATGCGCCTTTCACTTCTGCCTGGTGCGCTCGGCCGCCGCCCGCCCGAAGGCGGCGAACAGCGCGCGCGAAAACGAATTTGCCATGACCTTCCACTCGGGGTGCCATTGCACGGCGAGCGCGAAGCTCCTCGCCTCACGTACCCGAAACGCTTCGATCACTCCGTCCGGAGCCCGTGCCTCGACAGCGAGCGCCTTGCCCAGGCGCTCGATGCCCTGGCTGTGGAGCGAGTTCACCCGGATGCGATCGCTGTCCGAGAGCGAGCGCAGCAGTCCGCCAGGCTCGAGGGTCACGTCGTGCGCGGGCCCGTACTGCACGTCCAGCGGCTGACTCTCATCGTCGCGGTGATCGAGATGGCCCGGCACCTCGTGCAGCTTCTGGTGCAGCGTCCCGCCAAAGGCGACGTTCATCTCCTGGAATCCGCGGCAGATCCCGAACACCGGCACGCCCGACTCGACCGCCTTGCGGATCAGGGGCAGAGTCGTGGCATCGCGTGCCGGGTCGTGCAGCGTCCCCGGGGCGCTCGGCGGGCCCTCGTAATGACGAGGCTCGACATTGGAAGGGCTGCCGGTGAAGAGCAGCCCGTCGAGCCGCTCGAGCAGCTCCGCGAAGTTGAGCTCCTCGGCGAGCGAGGGGATCAGGAGCGGCGCCGCCCCCGCCGCGTCGAGTACCGCACGGGCGTATTTCTCCCCGACCATATGAAAGGGATGATGGCCGACCATGCGGCGGTCGGCGGGAATGCCAATGAGCGGGCGGGCGGCTGCCATAACGGCTGATTACCGGCGGATGTTTAATATTATAAACAAAGCCTGCCGTCGAAACCTCCGGAATAGGATCTATTAGACCACAGGCCTGTGGCGGAAGCCTCTGGTTGCCAGGGACCGCAGAACTGCGGTAAAGGGCCAAAGGGCGGGCATAAGCCGGGTACCCGGCCATAAGCGGCGTGCGCATGCCGCATGCGCACGGGGCATGTGCATGGCTCGGATTTGCCCGGTCACACCAGCGCTCGCTATCCTGCGCACCCCGCGCGCCCCCGGCGGCGTCAAAATATCTTAAACAGAGCGGAGAGCCCTGGACGATGGGACGCCCGGTTTACGTCGACTCCTACTACGCGGCTTCCGCGCACGCGGCGCCCGTGCGGCCTGCGCTCGCGGGCTCGCTCGACTGCGACGTGTGCGTCGTCGGCGGCGGGCTCGCCGGCTGCTCGGCGGCGCTGCACCTGGCGGAGCGGGGCCTTGCCGTGGCGCTGCTCGAGGAGCAGCGCGTCGGCTGGGGCGCCTCGGGCCGCAGTGGCGGGCAGGCAATCTTCGGCGTCGCCGCCGGGCAGGCCAAGCTCACGCGCCTCATCGGCGCGGCGGATGCGCGCGCCGTATGGGACGTCTCGGTCGAGGGACTTGCGCTGCTGCGCTCGCTCATCGAGCGCTTCCGCATCGACTGCGACTTGACCGACGGCTACCTGCTCACGGCCGTCAAGCCGCGTCACGAGCGCGAGCTCGAGGCCGAGGTCGCCGAGCTGCGCGAGATCTACGGCTACTCGAGCGTGCGCTACGTGCAGCGCGAGGAGCTGCGTGCGCTGCTCGCGACCGAGCGCTACCTGGGCGCGCTCTACGATACCTCGAGCGGCCATCTGCATCCGCTCAACTACACACTGGGGCTCGCGGCGGCGGCCGAGAGCTTCGGCGTGCGCATCTTCGAGGACAGCCGCGCCACGAGCTTCTCCGCCACCGCCTCCTCGCGGGTGCGCATCGCGACCGCCGGCGGCGAGGTGCGCGCGCGGCACCTGGTGCTCTGCGGCAACGTGTACCTCGGGGCAACGGCGCCCGCGCTCGCCAGGAAGATCATGGGGGTCGCGACCTACATCGTCGCGACCGAGCCTCTGGGCGAGGCGCGTGCCCGCGGGCTCGTTGCCAACAACGCGGCCACCTGCGACATGAACTGGGTGCTCGACTACTTCCGCCGCTCGGCCGATCATCGCCTGCTTTTCGGCGGCCGCGTCAACTACTCGGGACTGCGCTCTTTCGACGCGCCCGCCGCCACGCGCGCACGCATGCTGAGCGTGTTTCCGCAGCTTCAGAGCGTGCGCATCGACTACGCCTGGGGCGGCGAGGTCGACATTACGCTCAATCGCGCCCCGCATTTCGGCCGGCTCGCGCCCAACGTGTACTTCCTGCAGGGCTTCTCCGGGCACGGCATGGCGCTCACCGGCATCGCCGGCAAGCTGGTCGCCGAGGCGGTCGCGGGCACCGCGAGCCGTTTCGACGTGTTCGCGCGCATCCCGCACGCCGACTTTCCGGGCGGCGCGGCGCTGCGCCGTCCGGCGCTGGTCCTCGCGATGTTGTATTACCGGCTGAAGGACCTGCTGTGATGCCGCACGATCCCCTCTTCCTGCGACACCTTATCTTATGGGTGTGGGCCGCCTGGGCCCTCTACTGGCTCGTCGCGGCGATCGGCACCAAGCGCACGCAGCGGCGCGAGCCCCTCACCTCGCGCCTCACCTACGTGCTGGCGCTCGCCGCCGGCGGCGTGCTGATCGCCTGGCACGACTCGCCGTGGGGGCGGCAGCTGGCTGTGCGTCTGTGGCCGCGCTCGGCGCTCTCTTACTTCATCGGGCTCGCCGTGCTCATCGCCGGACTCGCCTTCTCGGTATGGGCGCGCGTGCACCTCGGCCGCAACTGGAGCGGCAACGTGACCGTCAAGGAGGGACACGAGCTGATCCGCACCGGCCCGTACGGCTACGTGCGCCATCCGATCTACACCGGCATTCTCGCCGGCGTGCTCGGCACCGCGATCTGCTCGGGCACGCTGCGCGCCGCGCTCGGGCTGGCGATCATCGCAGCCGCGCTGGTCGTCAAGCTGCGCGCCGAAGAGCGCTTCATGCGCGAGACCTTCCCGGGTCAGTACGAGAAGTACCGCGAGGAAGTGCCCGCGCTCATCCCCTTCACAGGATCTCGGCGATCTGCACCGCGTTGAGCGCCGCGCCCTTGAGGAGCTGGTCGCCTGCCACGAAGAGTGCGATCGAGCGCCCGCTCGGATCGCTCACGTCCTGGCGGATGCGCCCGACGAGGATCGGGTCGCCTCCCGAGGCGTCGCGCGGCATTGGAAAATAATTGCGCTCGCGGTCGTCGACGAGCTTCACGCCGGGCGCGCCGGCGACCAGGCGGCGGACCTCCTCGGGCGAGATCGGTCGCTGGCACTCGAAGTTGATCGCCACCGAGTGGGCGCGCAGCACCGGCACTCGGATGCAGGTCGCCGAGACGCGCAGCTCCGGGTCGCCGAAGATCTTGCGGGTCTCCTCCCTGACCTTGATCTCCTCCTCGTTGTAACCGGAGGCGGGATCGACGCGCGCGTTATGACTGAAGACGTTGAAGGCGTAAGGGTGCGGCAGCACGCGTTGCTCGTAGGGCCGCCCCTCGAGGTAGGCGCGCGTCGCCTCGCGCAGCTCCTCCATCGCCGCGGCCCCCGCGCCCGAGGCCGACTGATAGCTCGCGATGAGGAGGCGCACGATGCGGTTCGCCTGGTGCACCGGCCATAGCGGCGTGATGGAGATGATGGCAGTGCAGTTGGGATTGGCGATGATGCCGCGGTGCCCGCGCAAGGCCTGAGGGTTGATCTCCGGCACGACCAGCGGTACCTCGGGATCCATGCGGAAAGCCGAGGAGTTGTCGATCACGGTCGCGCCCGCGCGCGCGGCGATCGGTGCGAACTTCTTCGAGACGGAGCTGCCGGCGGAGAACAGCGCGAGGTCGACGCCCGCGAAGCTCGACTCGGTAAGCTCGCGCACCGTGAGCGGCTCGCCGCGGAACTCGAGCGTCTTGCCCGCCGAGCGCGCCGAGGCCAGGAGGCGCAGCTCTGCGAGCGGGAAGCGTCGCTGCTCGAGACAGCCGATCATCTCCACGCCCACGGCGCCGGTGGCCCCGACGATGGCCACTACGGGTGGCCTGGATCTGCGCTCAGACGGCATGTTGAATCATTTACCTGAGCGCCATCGGGGTGTAAAGCGCTTCGTGCCTCAATTGTGCACGGGTACTCTGATCTCGTAACAGCGGTGGATGCGCGGATTGCGCGCGAAGTCCTCCGGCAGCGTCGCGGCTGATACGTCGATGACCGCAAAGCGCTCGCTGACCTCCGGCGCGAGTCTGAAGCGCTGCGCGTTCGTCGAGAACACCAGCAGCCCCCCGGGGGCGAGGAGCCGCGCGCACGCATCGATCAGCTGCGGGTGATCACGCGCGACGTCGAGCACTCCTTCCATGCGCTTCGAGTTCGAGAAAGTCGGCGGATCGAGGAATATGAGGTCGAAGCGCGGCGCGCGGGCGGCCGCCTCGGCGAGCCACTCGCGGCAGTCCGCCTGCACCAGGGCATGCGCGGGGCTCGTGAGGTTATTCAGCGCGAGATTCTCCCGCGCCCACTCCAGATAGGTGCGCGACAGGTCGACCGAGACGCTCGCGCTCGCCCCTCCCGCGGCCGCGTACACCGTGGCGGTTCCGGTGTAGGCGAACAGGTTGAGGAAGCTCCTGCCCCGCGCGGCGGCGCGCAGCCGCGCGCGCGTCAGCCGATGATCGAGGAACAGCCCCGTGTCGAGGTAGTCGTCGAAATTGACCCGGAACCTCAAGTCCCCTTCGGCCACCACGTGAAAGCGCTGCCGCTCGCCGAGCTTGCCGTACTGCTCGCCGCGCGGCGTGCGGCGCCGGATGCGCACGCGGATGCGCTCGCACGCGACGCCCGTCACGGCGGGCAGGCTCGCCAGCACCTCGCCGCGGCGGCGCTGCACGGCCTCGCGCTCGATCTCGGCGGGCGCCGCGTACTCCTGCACGTAGAGCCAATCCTCTTGCGTATCCAGCGTGCGATAGAGGTCGACCGCGAAGGCGTACTCGGGCATGTCCGCGTCGTAGAGGCGATAACAGGACACGCCGGAGCGCCCGGCCCAGCCGCGCAGCCTCTTCAGGTTCTTCGTCAGTCGGTTGGCGAACATACGCGCACCGGAGGTGTCCCCGAGGTGCGCCACGCCCTTGCCGAGCGTGCCCGGCTCGCGCTCGCTCTGCGGCCCCACATCGATCCGCAGCAGCCGGCACTCGATCGAGCCGTTCCAGAGCGTGTGAGTGCGGTGGGCACGCAGTCCGAGCTCCAGCCCGAGCTCCGGTGCGCCGGTCAGCACCGCGGCGCTCCATCCGGCAAAACGCGCGCGCAGCACCGCGCCGAGCTCGCGATGCACGGCGCGCGCGGTGCGCGCGTCCTCGAGCCGCACTCCATAGGGAGGATTGGTGGCGAGCAGCCCCGCCCTTGCGGGACTACGGCCAGCGAGCGGCGTGGCATCGGCGAGCGCGCCCACCTCGAGCTGCACCCGCCCGGCGACGCCGGCCCGGGCGGCATTCTCTCGTGCCGTTCGGATCGCTTCGGGTGCGCGGTCCCGGCCGCGCACGGTGGCGGAGCTCGCCTCCCCGGCGCGGGCGCGTGTCAGTGCCTGCCCCCGCAGCTGCTCCCACAGCGCCGCGTCGTGTCCGTGCCAGCCGAGGAAGCCGAAGTAGTCGCGGGTCAGCCCCGGAGCGCGATCGCCCGCGATGAGCGCGGCCTCTATCACCAGCGTCCCCGACCCGCACAGAGGATCGAGGAACTCGGCGCCCTGGGCGGCCAGCGCCTCCCAACCCGCGCGCAGCAGCATGCCCGCTGCGACGTTCTCCTTGAGCGGCGCCTCGCCCGCGGCGCCGCGGTAGCCGCGTCGGTGCAGGCTCTCGCCCGCGAGATCGATGGCCAGCGTGAATCGTGTGCCGTGGGCGTGGGCATGCACGCGCACGTCGGGGCGCTCAAGGGCGATGCTCGGGCGGGATCCGGTCGCTTCCCGCAGCGCGTCGACGATGCCGTCCTTGAGCTTGAGCGCCCCGAAGTGGGTATGCGTGATCGCGGGATGGCGGCCGCTGAAGTCGCACGCCAGCGTGGCGCCCGGCCTGAGGTGCGCCGTCCAGTCGATGCGCCGCACCGCGGCATAAAACTCCGGCGTGTCCCGCGCCTCGAAGGAATCGAGCTCGAGGAACACGCGGTTGGCGACGCGCGACCAAAGGCAGGCGCGATAGGCGCTCCCGAGCATGCCGGTGAAGGCGACGCCGGTCGAGCGCTCGCGCAGCCCCTCGGCGCCGCAAGCGGTGAGCTCGCGCGCCAGAAGATCCGCGAGTCCGCGCGGGGCGCTGGCGAGGAACCTGAGGAGTGGTGGGGGGCCCCCTCTCAGGACAGATCGAGCCACGTGGTCTTCAGCTCGGTGTACTTCTCCAGCGCGTGCAGCGACTTGTCGCGGCCGATTCCCGACTGCTTGAAGCCCCCGAAGGGCACCGTGATGTCGTCGGCGTCGTAGCAGTTGATGTACACCGTGCCGGCGCGCAGCGCGCGGGCCACGCGATGCGCGGTAGTGACGTCGCGCGTCCAGATCGCAGATACCAGTCCGTAGATGACGTCGTTGGCGATCTCGATGGCCTCGTCCACGGTCTTGAAGGTGATCGCCGACAGCACGGGACCAAAGATCTCCTCGCGGGCGATCGACATCGCGGGTTTCACGCCCTCGAACACGGTCGGCTCGATGAAGTAACCGCCGCTGTCTTCGCGCACCCGGCGACCGCCGAAGCGGATGTGGGCGCCGGCGTTGCGTCCGGCGTCGATGTAGCCGAGCACACGCTTCATCTGGATCTCATCCACGATCGCGCCCATCTGCGTGGCGGCATCGAGCGGGTCACCGGGCTGCATGCTGCGCGCCATGGCCTGCACTTTCTCGAGCACCGCGTCCTTGATGCCCTCCTGCAGCAGCAGCCGCGAGCCGGCCGAGCACACCTCACCCTGGTTGTCGAAGATGGCGTGTGCGGCCGCGGTCGCGGCCTTGTCGAGGTCCGGGTAGTCGGCCAGCACGATGTTGGGCGACTTGCCGCCGCACTCGAGCGACACACGCTTCAGGTTCGATTGGCCCGCGTACTGCATGATCTGCTTGCCGGTCGCGGTCGAGCCCGTGAAGGCGATGCAATCGACGTCCATGTGCTGCGCCAGCGCCTTGCCGGCGGTCTGGCCGAGGCCCGGTACCACGTTGAACACCCCGGGCGGCACGCCGGCCTGGACGGCGAGCTCAGCCACCTTGAGCGCGGTGAGGGGCGACTTCTCCGAGGGCTTGAGCACCAGCGAATTGCCGGCCGCCAGGATCGGGGCGAACTTCCACGCCGCCATCAGCAGCGGGTAGTTCCACGGCACGATGGCGCCAACGACGCCGAGCGGCTCGCGGGTCACGAACGCGAGGGCGCCGGGGCCCGTGGGCGCGACCTCGTCGTACACCTTGTCGAGCGCCTCGGCGTACCAGCGCACGCAGGCGGCCGCTCCCGGCACGTCGCCCTTGAAGCTGTTGGTGATGGGCTTGCCCATGTCGAGCGTCTCGAGGAGCGCGAGCTCCTCGGCGTGCCTGGCGATGAGGTCCGCGAACTGCAGGAGGATGCGCTTGCGCTTGGCGGGGCGCAGGTTCACCCATACGCCCTTGCGAAACGCGGCGCGCGCGGCGCTCACGGCACGGTTGATGTCCTCGGTATCGCCGGCGGCGACGCGCGCCAG
>JASHQW010000250.1 GCA_030038875.1 Gammaproteobacteria bacterium
TTCACGCTCAAGCCGGGCGAGCATCCGATCATCCCGGTGATGCTGGGCGATGCGGCGCTCGCCGCGCGCATGGCGGACGCGCTGCTCGAGCGCGGCGTGTACGTCATCGGCTTCTCCTATCCGGTCGTGCCCAGGGGCCAGGCGCGCATCCGCACGCAGATGTCGGCGGCCCTCAGCCGCGAGCAGCTCGAGCGTGCCGTCGCGGCCTTCCGCGAGGTCGGGCGGCAGCTGGGCATCGCCGGCTGAGCGCCGCGCGCCGCGCGGGCGCCGCACAACGAAAGAGCCATCCATGAAAGCACTGGTCAAGCAGCATGCCGCGCCGGGCATCTGGCTCGAGGATATCCCCGAGCCGACGATCGGCCACAACGACGTGCTGATCGAGATCGCCAGGACCGCGATCTGCGGCACCGACATGCACATCTACAACTGGGACGCCTGGGCGCAGAAGACCATCCCGGTGCCCATGGCGGTCGGGCACGAGTACTGCGGGCGCATCGTCGAGGTGGGCTCCGAGGTCAAGGGACTCAAGCCCGGCGACCGGGTCTCGGGCGAGGGGCACATCACCTGCGGGTATTGCCGCAACTGCCGTGCCGGCCGGCGCCACCTGTGCAAGAACACCGTCGGCGTCGGCGTCAACCGCCCAGGCGCCTTCGCCGAGTACCTGGCGATCCCGGCCTACAATGCCTTTAAGCTCCCGGACTCGATCCCGGACGACATCGCCTCCATTCTCGACCCCTTCGGCAACGCCACCCACACCGCACTCACCTACAACATGGTGGGCGAGGACGTGCTGATCACCGGCGCCGGCCCGATCGGCATCATGGCGACCGCGATCGCGCGCTTCACCGGCGCGCGGCACATCGTCGTCACCGACGTCAACGACTATCGCCTCGAGCTCGCGCGCCGCATGGGCGCGACCCGCGCCATCAACGTGCAGCGCGAGTCGCTCGATCAGACCATGAAGGAGCTCGGGATATTTGGGGGCTGGGACGTGGGGCTCGAGATGTCGGGCAATGCGGCGGCGTTCCGCGAGATGCTGCGCACCATGTTTCACGGCGGCTCGATCGCGATCCTCGGCATCCCGCCCGAGGACATGGCGATCGACTGGAATCAGGTGATCTTCAAGGGCCTGACGCTCAAGGGCATCTACGGCCGGGAGATGTTCGAGACCTGGTACAAAATGGCGAGCATGCTGCAGTCGGGGCTCAAGATCGACCCGATCATCACCCATCACTTCCCGATCCAGGAGTTCCAGCAGGGCTTCGAGACCATGGGATCGGGGAAGTCGGGGAAAGTGATACTGGACTGGGGTACGTTGTAGATTGGCGCGCTGGGCCTGCGGCCCAGCGCGCAGGCCCACCGAACAGCGCGTTCAGACCCGCGGGCAAAGAGCGCGGTCTTTGCCCGCTAACCAGAAGGCCCTGGACCCTCAGCGCACTTCGCAGAAACAGTAGGCGTACACGCGGTTCGGCGCGCTGAAGCGGCTGAGACGCCCGACCTCGCGCGCGATCGGATCCAGGCGCTCGGCGAGGCGCTCGAGCGCGAGCTGATCGGCGCTGGCGCGGAAGAACAGGCGCACCATCTGCATCCGGAACGACAGCGCCAGCTGCTGCGTCCACGTGAGCTCGGGCTCGATGAACTCAGGGGCGTAGTCGCTGAGCCGGGCGCGGTGGGCGGCGGCCTTGACCGCCTCGTCGAAGGAGCCGAGGTGATCGACGAGCCCCAGGCGCTGGGCGTCGGTTCCGGCCCACACGTGACCCTGGGCGATCGCGTCGATGTCGGCCCGGCTCTTCTTGCGTCCGCTCGAGACGCGCTCGAGGAACTCGTCGTAGCCGCGCTCGATCTGCGACTGCAGCAGCGCGCGCGCCTCGGCGCCGAGCGGCCGGTCGATGCGCAGCTGGCCCGAGAGCGCCGTGGTGCCGACGCCGTCCACGCTCACGCCCACCTTGCCGAGCGTCCGGTCGACCGTCGGAATGATCGCGAAGATGCCGATGGAGCCCGTGATGGTCGCAGGGCTCGCCCAGATCTCGTCCGCGGGAGCCGAGATGTAATAGCCGCCCGAGGCCGCATAGCCGCTCATCGAGACGACCACGGGCTTGCCGGCCGTGCGCAGCGCCTTGAGCTCGCGGTAGATCTCCTCGGAAGCCGTCACGCTCCCGCCGGGACTGTCGACGCGCAGCACCAGCGCCTTGATGTCGGAGTCGAGACGGGCCTGACGGATGAGACGCGCGGTCGAGTCTCCGCCGATCGTGCCGGGCGGCTGATCGCCGTCGAGGATCTCCCCCGAGGCGACGACGACGCCGACGTGCGGCTTGCCGCTCGCACGCAGCTTGCGCTGCGCCTGCGCATAGCCGAGGTAGTCGGCCACCGAGACCGCGCGGAAGGAGCCCGTCGACTTGTCTTCGCCGACGAGCGCGCTCAGGCGTTTCTCGACCTCGAGCTGCGTCTTCATGCCGCTCACGAGGCCGGCCTCGAGGGCGACATGCGCGGCATTGCCGCCGGCGGCCGGCACCGTCTTCGCAAGTCCCTCGACGTACTTCGCCACCGCATCGGGGGCGAGCTTGCGCGCGTGCACAATCGCCTCCTGGTAGCTGCTCCACAGCACACCGAGGTAGGCACGGCTCTCCTCGCGGTCCTCCGGCGACATGTTGGTGCGCGTGTAAGTCTCGACCGCGCTCTTGAACTCCCCGACGCGGAACACGTTGATGTCCACTCCGAGCTTGTCGAGCGCCTCCTTCAGGTACAGACGGTAGCGGTCGTAGCCGTCGATCAGCACGAAGCCGAGGGGGTCGAGGTAGGTCTCATCGGCCTGCGCCGCGAGGTAGTAGCTCTCCTGGTCGAGCTCGTCGCCGTAGGCGACGACCTTCTTGCCGGTCGCGCGGAACTCCTGCAGGGCGCGCGCGAGCTCCTCGAGCGAGGGCTGGGTGCCGCCGTCGAACTTGTCGAGGTCGAGCGCAATCGCGGGGATGCGCCGGTCGGTCGCCGCGGCCCGGATCGAGTCGGTGAGGTCCCACAGGAGCGTCTCGCGGCGGCGCTCGCCGCGGGCTGCCTCGAGGGCGCGGGTGAGCGGGTCGCCGGAGAGCTGCTCGACCAGCTGGCCCTCGGGCTCGATGAGGAGTGCCGCGCGCGAGGGGATGCGCGCCGCCCCGGAGAGCAGCACACCGAAGGCGGCGCCGAAGATCACCAGCAGCACGATCAGGTGCAGGACCTTGCGCAGGCCATCCAGGCCGCGCCACAGCGCGGCAAGAAACGCACGCACGTTCACGCGCTCACCGCTTCCCGCGCCTTCAGATCTTCTCCTCGATCCTCGCCGCCTTGCCGGCGAGATCGCGCAGGTAGTAGAGCTTGGCGCGGCGGACGCTGCCGCGCCGCTTGACCACGATGTCGCTGATGGCGGGGCTATAGGTCTGGAAGACACGCTCCACGCCCTCGCCGTGCGAGATCTTGCGCACGGTGAACGAGGAATTGAGCCCGCGGTTGCTGCGCGCAATGACGACGCCTTCGTAGGCCTGCACGCGCTCGCGGTCGCCCTCGACGACCTTCACCTGCACAACCACGGTGTCGCCGGGCTTGAAGTCCGGCACTTTGCGGGTCATGCGCCGCTTGTCCAAATCCTGGATGATCTTGTTCATGTCACTTACCTCGATCCTCTTCCGCGGCCGCCTGCGCGGCCAGCAGCTCATTCAACGCTCGCTGCGCCTCCGGGGCGAGCCTCGCTCCGGCGATCAGATCCGGCCGGCGCCGCCAGGTCCGCTCGAGCGCGCGCTCGAGGCGCCAGCGGCCGATGCCGGCGTGGTCGCCCGACAATAGCACCGGCGGCACGCTCAGGCCCTCGAACAGTTCCGGCCGCGTGTAGTGCGGCCAGTCAAGGAGCCCGCGCGCGAACGAATCCTCCTCGCTCGAGCGCTCATCGCCCAGTGCCCCGGGCAGCAGCCGCACCACGGCGTCGATCACCGTGAGCGCCGGCAGCTCCCCGCCGGAGAGAACATAGTCGCCGACCGACAGCTCCCGATCGATCCCGAGCTCGAGCACACGTTCGTCGACCCCCTCGTAGCGCCCCGCCACCAGCAGCATGCCGGGAAGGGCCGCCAGCGCGCGTGCCACGCGCTCCTCGAAGGGCTCGCCCTGCGCGCTCAAGCAGATCCGCGGGCTCCCCGCCGGCAGGCGCGCGTGCGCGGCGCGGATCGCCGCGAGCAGCGGCTCGGGCTTCATCACCATGCCCGGACCGCCTCCGTAAGGCCGGTCGTCGACCGTGCGGTGCGCGTCCTGCGTGTGCGCCCGCGGATCCTCGGTTCCGACCGTGACGAGCCCGCGCTCGAGGGCGCGGCCCACCACTCCGTACTCGAGCGCTCCCGCGATCATGCGGGGAAACAACGTGACGACTTCGATCTTCACGGCTATTCCGGCTCCGCGGGCCAGTCCACCACCACCATCCGTGCGGCCAGGTCGACCGTGCGCAGATGCTTCGGCGAGGCGAGCACCCAGTGCTCGCGCCCGCCCGGCTCCTTCGTCACCATCACCGCTCCGGCCGGCGCGTCCACGAAATGGCTCACCGTGCCGAGCGTGACGCCTTCGAGGTTGCGCACCGCGAATCCCATCAGGTCCGCACGGTAGTACTGCCGCTCACCCGCCGGAGGGAGCGCTGCGCGCTCTACCTCGACGATCGCCCCGGTGAGCCTTGCGGCGCCCTCGCGGCTCGCCACACCCTCGAGCTGAGCGACGAGACCGCCTCCGTGGCCCCGCCCGGCCGCGACCCGGCGCGTGACCCGCTCGCCGCTCGCGAGCCTCAGGGCCCATTCGCGGTATTTCAGCAGTCCGTCCGGCGGATCGGTATACGATTCGACGTGCAGCCAGCCCTTAATGCCGTACGGAGCGCCCAAGCGGCCAAGCTCGATCCAGGCCACGGCTGCTCATGCCTGCGACGTTCGCTGACGAAGCGCCCCTGAAGGGCCTCAGGCCGTGGCCTGCTTGCGATAGGACGCCACGAGCGTCCGCACGCGGTCCGAGGGGTGCGCCCCCTTCCCGACCCAGTAGTCGATGCGCGGCAGATCGAGCTTCAGCTTGATCTCACCGCGCCGGGCGATCGGGTTGAAGAATCCCACGTGCTCGAGACTCGGGCCGCCCTGGCGCTTGCGGCTGTCGGTCACGACGACGTGATAGAAGGGCTGGTTACGCCCTCCACGGCGCGTCAGGCGAATGGTAACCATGGTCGTATTGCTCTCGTTCCGGCGGGTCGGTGTACGAGGCGACGTGTATCCAGCCTCTGATACCGTACGGGGCACCCAGGCGCCCGAGCTCGATTGCCGCCACGGCTGCTGCACCGGCGCAAGCCGGGCCCCGCGTTACGCCGTGGCCTGCTTGCGGTACGAGGCCACGAGATGCCGCACGCGGTCCGAGGGCTGCGCGCCCTTCCCGACCCAGTAGTCGATGCGCGGCAGATCGAGCTTGAGCTTCGTCTCGCTGCGCCGGGCAATCGGGTTGAAGAAGCCCACGTGCTCGAGGCTCGGGCCGCCCTGGCGCTTGCGGCTGTCGGTCACGACGATGTGATAGAAGGGCTGATTGCGCCCTCCGCGCCGCGTCAGGCGAATGGTTACCATGCTCGTGTCGCTCTCAATGGATCCGCGGGGCCTTAAGTCCGTGACGGACGGGCCGCCCCAAAAAGAGCGCGGATTCTACGCAAGCCGCGATTCCTGCGCCAGTTTTTCCGCCTATTTAACCGTCAGAAGGGCGGCCCTCCCTTGAAGGCGCTCATCAGGCGTCTCAGGTTACCGCCCTTCATGCGCTTCATGACGCGCTGCATCTCCTGAAACTGCCGCAGCAGGCGGTTCACGTCCTGGACCTGCACGCCCGAGCCTCCGGCGATGCGCCGGCGGCGCGAGCCGTCGAT
>JASHQW010000251.1 GCA_030038875.1 Gammaproteobacteria bacterium
CGGCGAGGTGGAAGCGTTCGACCACTTCGATCGCCCGCCGCTCGTGTTTCACGGCGGGCGCTATGCCGCCGCGGTCGCCAGGCCTAAGCCCCCTCCGGCCTCGGAGACGGGCGAGCCCGACAGCAGCTTCAGCGAGGACTTCCTCATCTTCCTCCTCGGACGCGCACATTTTCAGCTCTTCCTCGGCCTCAGGCGCGATCTCGAGCGCCACGGACTCACCGAGTGGCAGTGGTTCGTCTTGAGCATCCTCGGCGTGCGCGATAACCGCACGGTGGCCGAGCTCGATGAGCTCCTGTGGCGCACCGGCACGCGCGTCACCTACGAGCTCATCGCGGGCCTCGTCGCCGCGGGCTTTGCGCAGCTACACGGCAGTAACGACCCGCACGCCCGCGTCACGCTCACCGAGGAGGGCCGACGGATCGTCATCGAGCTGGTGGCGGCGGCGAAAGCCACCGAGTCGCACGCCGAGGGGAGCCTCGGCTTCGCGGAGGCGCAGCTTTTGAAGCAGGCGTTGCGCAGCATCATCCGCGAGACCGACCCAGGGCTGCCGCCGGTGCGCTCACCGGCCTACACTGAATAATCGAAGCTTTGGTCAGCAGAGGAATGCTATGACCGCAGGTCACGAGGCGCACTTCAACGCACAACTCGCCGCCGTGCGCAAGATCGCGACCGAGGTCGCGGCCCGCCATGCCGCGGACGTCGATGCCAAAAGCCGCTTCCCGCGCGAGAGCCTCGAGGCGCTGAAGGACGCCAAACTCCTGTCGGCCCTGGTTCCCGCGGAGCTCGGGGGCTCGGGGTTCGGCATGCGGCAACTCGCCTCGCTCTGCTCGACGCTCGCGCAAGGGTGCGGTGCGAGCGCGATGGTGCTCGCCATGCACTATTCCCAGGTCGCCTGCATCGTGCGCCACGCGGGCGACTCCGCCTTCTTCCGCGACTATCTCAAGGAGCTCGCGGCGCAGCAGCTTCTCCTCGCCTCGATGACTTCCGAGAACGGTACCTTCGGCGAGACCCGCACCAGCATCTGCGCTGTCGAGCGCAGCGCTGGTCGATTCAAGCTCGAGAAGGATGCGACCACCGGGTCCTACTGCGAGCACGCCGACGGGATCCTCGTCACCTGCCGCCGTGCGCCCGACGCCGCGGGAACGGATCAGGTGCTGATGCTGGTGCGCAAGGGTGACTACACGCTCACGCAGACGACCACCTGGGACGCGCTCGGGATGCGCGGCACCTGCAGCCCGGGGTTCAAGCTGGTCTCCCATGGCCCGGAAGCGCAGATCATCCCGGGCTCCTTCGCCGACTCCTCGGCGCAGTCCATGGTGCCCTACTCACACATTCTCTGGTCGAGCCTCTGGTGGGGCATCGCGGCCGATGCGGTGGGGCGCGCCTCGGAGTTCGTACGCGCCGCGGCGCGGCGCAATCCGGGCACGGTACCCCCGACGGCGCTGCGCCTCGCTGAGGTGTCGACACGATTGCAGGCGATGCGCCACAACTGGCTGGCGCTTGCGACCGAGTTCGACGACCTCGCGGGGCGCGGACCTGACGGCATGAAGGAGCTCCTCACGATCGGATGGGCGCTGAAGCTCAACAACCTGAAGATCGGCGCCTCGCAAGCCGCGCCGCAGATCGTGCACGAGGCGCTGCAGATCACCGGGATCCTCGGCTACAAGAACGACTCGCCCTTCAGCCTCGGCCGGCAGTACCGCGACGTGCTCTCTGCCTCGCTCATGATCTCCAACGATCGGATCGCGGGGAAAAACGCCTCGATGCTGCTCATCTACAAGGACCTGTGAGCGTCAACGCGCCCCTTTGCCGAAGATCGCCACCTCGGCGGTTTGCACCAGGATGGAGAGATCGAGTATTAGGCTGTTGTTCTTGATGTAGTAGAGGTCGTACTGAAGCTTCTCCAGTGCATCCTGCTCGGAGGAGCCGTACGGGTAGCAGAGCTGCGCCCAGCCGGTGATGCCGGGCTTCATGCAATGGCGCTCGACGTAGTAGGGAATCTTCTCGGCTAGGCTCGCGACGAACTCCGGCCGCTCGGGCCGCGGCCCGACCAGGCTCATGTCGCCGCGCAGCACGTTGAGAACCTGCGGCAGCTCATCGATCCGGAGCTTGCGGATCACCGCGCCCACGCGCGTCACGCGCGGGTCGTTGCGCTGCGCCCATATGGCCTCTCCGCCCGCCTCCGCGTTCGTGTGCATGCTGCGAAACTTCATCAGGTTGAACGACCGCCCGCCCAGCCCAACCCGCTGCTGGCGATAGAGCATTGGAGCACGCAGCCCGTCCTCCAGTTTTATCGCTACCACCGTGGCGATCATCGCCGGAACAGCCAGCACCAGGATGAGGGTTCCCGCGATGAGATCGAGCGCCCGCGCCGTGAGCTGGCGCAGCGAGCCGCGCCTGAAGCCCTCGCCGAAGATGATCCAGCTCGGATTCAGCACGTCGATCCGTACGCGCCCGGATTCGCGCTCCAGGAACGTCAGGAGTTCCGTCACGTCGACGCCCGCGAGCCGGCACTCGAGCAGCTCGCGGATCGGAAAGGTGCGCCGCCGATCATCGAGTGCCACGACGATCTCCTGCACATCGAAGCGCTGGCACAGATCGACCAGTGCGACATTCCCCTCGAAAACCGGCTCGGACGCGAAGCTGCCCCGCTCATTGAGAGTGAGCTCGAGCCCTTCACCTGGCGGTCGCACGTAGCCCACGACCGTGAAGCCCCTGCGGTCCGCGCGGCGCCGAAGGCCCGAGATAGCCTCGGCGCTGCGACCGGCGCCGTAGACCAATACGCGGACCTTGAAGACTCGCTCGTCGATCAGGCGCGCGAGGGCGATGTGAAGTACGAGCGCCACGAGACCCGCGCCGAGGGCCGCGAGCGCTACGACCCCGCCTCGGATCCAGAGGTCGGGAATCAGGAACATCAAAGCCGCGGAGATGGCCGCCCCAACGCCGACAGCGGCGACGATCCGGATCAGGATGCCTGCGCTGCGGGCCCGCTGCCGCGCACTGTGCAATCCGAAGGCAAGCTGGCAGGCCAACATCACGACCGCAAACAGCGCGGCGCGGGGCCACAGGGGTCCGTGCGAGCGCTCGATCGACGCGAAGTCAGCGTGCAGTCGCACGACCGCGGCGCCGTACAGCAGGCAGATCAGCAGCACCACCTCGATCGCGGCGCGCACGACGATCGAAACGGGGATGTGCTGGCCGAGGAGGCGAATGCGCATGGTGTTCGGCGTCCTCAGGCGTGCGGCAGAATCCGGCTGTTGTCGTAGCCTCTAAGCACCACGCGACCCGGATCGCCGGCCACGAGCGCGCGGTCGGGCACGTTCCTTGTTACCCGAGCCCCCGGGGCGATCGTGACGCCGTTACCGATCCTGACCGGGCCAAAGATCCTGGCGTGCGCGCCGATCCAGGCGCCGTCACCGACCTGTGGCCCATCGCTATCCTCGGGGCGACCGACCTTGGTCTGCTGTCCGACCGAGCAGCGTTCGCCGAGCCGGCAATTCATCACTTCGACGCCGCCAAAGTGGCCCACCCAGAATCCCGCGCCAATCTCCGCGCTGAGCAGGATGCGAATGCCGTAGGCGTGACGCACGAAGAACACCGCGATCCCGTACAGCAGCCAGCCGGCCGGGAGCAACGGCCATGTCACCCATCGCCTCCGGGAAGAGCGCAACAGCTGCCCGAAGCGATAAACCAGCACCGCCTGCAGTCCCATGTTATTCCAGAGAGTGGCCAACACGCGCCGCACCGTCGCTTCATCCTCGCTTACGCACCGACGCAGGTCGGCACGCACCAGATCCCAGTGACTGCTCATCGCGGCGTGAGCGAACCCGGGTCGATGTCGCGCGCGAGCGTTCCCCGCAGGATCGCATTGTCGAACTGTCGCCGCACGATCGTCGCCGGGTTGCCC
>JASHQW010000252.1 GCA_030038875.1 Gammaproteobacteria bacterium
TTACGCCAATGACACGTATTACCAGTGGAACGATGCGCAGGGTGAGTACGAAGTCGTGGAGCCGCCCGCGGGAATCGAGGGCAACGGCACTACGCAGCCGCCGCCGAGCAACCAGCTGTTCGCTTACCCGAAGAACGGGCAGTCCTCCGAGCAGCAGAGTAAGGATCGCTACGAATGCGAGCACTGGGCCGTAGGCCAGACGGGCTTTGATCCGACGGTTGCGGGCGGCGGAGTATCGCCCGACCAGGCGGTCGAGAAGCGCAACGACTTCTACCGCGCGCAGGTCAGCTGCCTCGAGGGCCGAGGTTACACCGTCAGGTAGCCAAGGTTCGCACGCGGAGATGCCGGATCCTTGCTGCGGACATAGACCATGGAACGGACAGAGCTGCGCCCGATCGAGCTGCCTGCGCCGGCCGAGGATCGGGCTTGCTCCTTTCATGAGGCCTTGGCGCGGCGCCGCACGATCCGCGAAATCGCGGCACGGCCGCTGACACTGGCGCAGCTTTCGAATCTCCTCTGGGCAGGCTGCGGGGTGAATCGCAAAGTGGGGCCTTTCGGAGCGCCGGGCAGGACGGCGGCTTCGGCCAGCAACTCCCAGGAGATAGATCTCTATGTCGCGCTCGAAAGCGGTGTTTACCTCTACGAAGCGCTGAGGCACCGGCTGGCTCCGGTTGCCGCCGGCGATCTACGGGCTCTCGCGATGAACCGTCGGCAGGGCCTCGGCTCCCGGGCACCGGTGCAGCTGATCTATGTCGTCGATCTTCATCGCCTCACGCACACCGCCGGATTCGAAGAACCCGGCCTGCACGATGTCGAAATCCAGAAGTCGTATTACTTCGTCGACACCGGCATCATCGCCGGCAACGTTTATCTATTCGCAGCGGCGCACGGCCTGGCCAGCTGGTTCCACAATTGCGAGAAGGAGATGCTGGCGCAGAGCTTGGCGCTGCGTTCGGACCAGAGAGTGCTGTTCGCCCAGTCGGTCGGCTGGCCGGCGGACACCGAGAGCGGGCGATGAAGCTGTCCGGCAACACCCCAGCCACTACGAACGGGCGAAGGGCTCCTGCTGTTGGCCACGTCCCGGGGGCGCGATCGACGGGATGCGCACATTCTCGTATTCCACGGCTGGCCGGATTGATGCACCGTGCTCATGCATCGCGACCTCGCGCTGGGCAAAGCAGCAGGTGCTGAACATGGGCGGGCGGTCCGGAACGAACGCAGCAAGACGGCAGTTATGGGAGCAGGCGCCATGATCTGGCGTCGCGTCATGCTTGCGCTTCCCGAACTGGAGTCGGTCCCAGCTCAGGTGCTGGAGAGAGTAGGGCGACTCGTATGGGGCCTGCAGGCTGAGCGCGCAGTGCGCGCTTAGTCTCCGGTCGCGGCCTCACCAGCGGTACAGACACCCTGACCCGTCACGCGCCCCCATCGCCGAGTAAGAGAGTCCGATACCGAATTCTGCAAGAGAGTATCCCCCTCACGTCGCTACGTACTTGAACGAATCGACTCTGCCGCCGGCGCGGCGAAAATTCATCTGAACTGCGGGGATACCTATGACGGCAGCACGAGTTCACAAGCCCAGGTCGGGGCGGAAGGGCACGCCGGTTGCGAAGCGGGCGCGACTCGCGCGCAAGACCGAGCGTCAAGCGCTGGTGAAGTCCAATGTGCTCGCGATCGATGCCGAGGTGCGGCGTGCGATGACCGCCGAGGCCGCGTACTACCGGGCCGAGCAACGCGGATTCGCGCCGGGCTATGAGCTCGATGACTGGCTTGCCGCCGAAGCCGAGATCGAGCGTGCGATGACTCCGCATCGAGGCAATGAACCGACCCTCTGCGGCGAATGACGCACGGACTGGCACATGCAAGAGAAGCTTTCGAGGGATGAACTTAACCACTTCGAGCAAGAGCTGCGGGAGCGGCTGAGCGTGCTGCGCAGCGACGTCCTCGAGAAGCTCTCAACCGCCGAGAGCTACGCGGAGATCGTCGGCCAGGTGCACGATGCTGAAGAGGAGTCGCTTGCGGACCTGCTTGCCGACGTAAGTCTCGCCGCTATCGCAGCCCAACAGGAGCAAGCGCGTGATATCGACGCGGCGCTGCAGCGTCTGCTCACGCGCACCTTCGGCTCCTGCATAGACTGCGGTGAGCCGATCGGTCGAGAGCGACTCGAGGCGTATCCCACCGCGAAGCGCTGCCTTTCCTGTCAGCGATCACTGGAGAAGAGGCGCGCCGGGCCGCCGACGCCGACTCTGTGAAACGGGTGATGACGAATCGTGGGATGGAGCCACGATGGATCTCCTGGTCTCTTATCAGCGCGGCCACTACGGCCGGGCAAGACGCGAGATCCTCCAGGTACTTAAGCACTTGGGCGACGAACATCCGCTCATCGAGCGCACTGCAGTCGAGGGCATCGCGTTTGTGCGCACGGCGCTCGATGGGCGCGTCGTCGTGCAAGGATGCCGCGCGTTGTTCAAGGGAGGTTGCGTCTTCGAGGAGGCCGTCAAGTGGGTTCCGGTGGACTACTGGTGCGCGACGGACCTCGAGGCCATCCACCGCCTCCTGGCCGAGCGCGTGCGCGATCTAATCGAACCGAAGGAAACCTGGGGGCTGAGCGTCGCGAAGCGCCGCTGGCAGCGCTATCACACGGACGATATCGTCAAGCACCTGGCTGGGGCGATTGACCGAAAGGTCAACCTCGATCGTCCCGACAAAGTCGTGCGCGTGGATGTCGTAGGTCCTGAGGCGGCAATCTCGGTGTTGCGGCCGGACGAGGTGTTCTCGGCAACGGCGATTCCTTCTCCTTCGGAGGAGGGCGCGCCTGAGGCCGTTGCAGAATGAGGCCGCCCGGCTCTCATTGAGAGCGCAGGCGGCCTGAAGTTAAGCGACCTCGGTCCCGCTTATCGGTACCTCGGTCCACGAGACGCCTGGCGTTCCTGGGCTTCATTCACCCGCAGGGGGCGACCACCTAAGGCCTTGCCATTGAGATTCTGGATTGCCCGGCTCGCATCAGCACGTGACATTTCGACGAACCCGAAGCCCCGCGGCCTTCCGCTATCGCGATCAGTGATCAGACTCACCGATTCGACGGTCCCGTATTGGCCGAACAGCTCGCGAATCTCCGCCTCAGTCGCTGAGAAGGGCAGGTTGCCCACATAAATCTTCGTCATACAAAAAGTAGCACTCCACTGGAAAAATCAACACCGTGGCACCCTCTTGGGCGCCCGGCCCTTAGATCGGACCTTTCGACCATCGACTTCGTAGACCGGTGCAGGAAGCGCGCGGACTCGGCAGGGAAGGGGAACGTCGCGAACTGTTCCCGTACATAGGGTCACTGTCCCGCAATACAAGGTCTGGCGCTACCCGGGAGGCCCCGCTTGCCGATTACGCTGACCAAAATGTGTCCAGCCCTCCGCGGATAAGGGGATCGCCCTGCCGCCGGGGTCGAGCACCAGGACACGGCTCGCGTCCTGTTGCAGCGAGCGCGTTATGCGGCCGATCGGGGTGATCGGGGTGGCAGCCGATCGCGCTAGCGCGCCGAGGCGCTCGGCGGCATCGGGCGGGGCGGTAAGGAGCACTTCGTAGTCGTCGCCTCCCGTGAGCGCGGTCGCAAGGCGCTCTGGGTTGGCGGCGATCACCTGGCGCGCCGCGGGTGAAAGCGGTACGGACCTGGCCTCCACGATGGCGTCCACGCGCGATACCTCACACAAGTGACGCAGGTCGGCAATGAGTCCATCGGAGACGTCAATCGCGGCGGTCGCTACCCCGATGAGTCCCGGGCCTAGAGCGACACGCGGCTGAGGCAATCGATAACGATCGAGCAGGAAGCGGCGCGAGTCGTCATCTAGCCCGGTGAGTGCACCCCGTAGTGCATCAAGCCCGAGCGCTGCATCGCCGATGCTTCCAGTGACGAAGATGATGTCGTCAGGCCGCGCGCCGCCGCGGCGGACTATGCTGCCAATCGGCGCTTCACCCAGGGCACACACGGCGATCGTGACGGGCCCCGGCGTCGAGCTCAGGTCACCTCCGATCAGGTGGATGCCGTACTCGGCCTGATCGTGCCTGAGGCCAGATGCGAACTCGGCAATCCACCTCTCGTCCACGCTGGCCGGCAGAACGAGATCGAGCAGGTACGCCCGCGGCAGGGCGCCTTTTGCGGCGAGGTCCGAGAGGTTAACCCGCAATGCTTTGCGTGCGACAAGATCCGGGGCCGTCTCAGGGGGAAAATCGACGCTGGCGACGATGGTGTCCGTCTTGACGACGAGCTCGTTGCCGGGGACTGGGCCAATCACGGCCGCATCGTCGAGCAGCCCATAAGCCCCGGGAAACGCGCGCGCCAAGGGCGCGAAGTACCTCGCAACCAACTCGAACTCAGACGTTAGCGTCGGCTCTGACAAAAGTGCACAAGCCCTAAGCCCTGTTGCCCGCGAATCGTCAGCGAAGCACTCGATGAGCAGAATACGGGTTAGTCCCTAGAGCTGCGCTCGGAGCCGAGCGCGGCATGAGCTCATTCCGGCGTGCTCGGCGGACGTCGAGCGCGACGTCGCTGTCGAGATAGCGCACGACCTCGTCTGCTACCCGCCCAGCGACCGTTTCCGCCGGTACGCCGCGCATTCCGAGGCCGCAAAATACCGAAGTGGCGTGAGCGCACTCGACCCGAACGTGCACGGTGTTACCGGCGCCCGGCGCATCGACCATGTCGATGCTGCAGACGCTCTCGGCGAGCCCGAGCCGCAGACGCAGGACGCCGAGTTCCCGTTCCGCGATATGGGCGGGGAGGCGCGAGAGCAGCACGCCAGCCGTGCAGGTCCTCACTGCTCCCCGTTCCACGAGTTGCAGCGTCTTGCCGCCCCGGAAGGGCTCAATCAAGGCGCGCACCAGTCCTCCGCCGCGCGGGTAGAACCCATGGCGCTGCAGCGACAGCTCGGCGCGAAACCCGATGCGTGCAAGCAATGGCAAATACGCGTCCCGGATGAATTCGAACGTGGGGGCGCGAAGCAAGGCACTGCCAGCCGTGCCCACGTCGATTTCGTAGCGTCCGGGACGAATCGCTCCCGGCTCGAAGTGCAGTGTTGTGGAAGCATTTGCTGCGCCGTCAACACGCGCTGTACAAATGGCGGCTGCCGCGCGTGCGGCAAGGTGCTGGGCCCGCAGGCCGGGCTTGCTGCGATTTGCGCGGACCTTTCGCAAGGTAACCGGCGAGCGGGTGCACATGGCGAGTGCGAGCGCGGTGCGGACAATCTGACCACCGCCTTCTCCGGCAGAGCCGTCGATCTCAATCACTGGCTGGGCTGGCCCATACGCACTGATACGAATGGTGGTCCGCGAACCGGAAGCGCGCAATTAACTTATATGAAAGGAAGCGGACCGTCAGCTGAGCTCGAGCAAGCTCCCCAGGTCGGTGCGGCGGATCCGGAGCGCCGGAACTCACCCATCCAGACGGACCCCGAGCAGTCCTTCGAGTTGATGCGCGAGCAGGTCGGAGACGAGGCGGCCGGCTGCTATTTCAACGACGAACTCTACGCCGAGGGTAGCTACATCTTGAGTGGCAGCACCTGTCTGCGTTGCGAGCGTGGCATCTGGGTCGATAGCGGTACCAAGGTTCCAGTATCTCAATGAGAGGCCGAAACCGCGCAGCGACGGGCGCCTGCAGCGTAGGCAAACTCGCTTAGGGCACTGACTTCTCGAACACGGTGGATGGAGGCGATGCAGCAGCAGCAGATCGACCGGCTCGGCTCGCATGTATCACGCTCCGCAAGTCTTGAGCGCGGCGCGTGCGCTCCCGTGCGCACCGCCTACCCCGTTAGCGCCCGTGCTCTTGACCCGCCACGAGCGCGAGGGCGATTATCCGCGCAAACAAGGGATATTGCCGATCCCAACATACTGTGAACGACGACCCGAGCGCGGACCTTCTTGCGGAGGTGATGGCGATCGAGCGGCAGATCGCCGGCAAGCTCGCTGCCGACCGGCACGAGAGCGCGCAATGGCTCGAGCGCACCCGGCGCGAGATTGAGCAAGCGAAGCTCACCGAGATCGCAGCCCTTGAGGCGTCCGCGGCTCGCGACGAGGAAGCGGCAGGCAAGGCGGCGCAGGAGAAGGCCGCTGCGATCCTCCAGCAGGCGCAGGCAACGGCCGACAGGCTCACTGCCCTCAGCGACGCGCAGCTTGCGCCTCTCGTTCGGCAGCGCATCGCCAGCATCGCGCCGGGCGGCACCCCATGATCGTCGGGATGTCCAAGGTGGAGATCGCCGGACCGCGCGAGATGTTGCTGCCGGTCCTCGAGACCATTCGGCGCGCGGGCATGCTGCAGATCGCACCTGACATCCAGCAGCGTATCCGCGAGGGCACGGTGCAAGAGCTGCGGCCGCTCGCCCTCGACGCCAAGGTGCTCGGCGAGCTGCTGTTCCTCGAGGATCTCGGCCGCAAGATCGGGCGGCTGCTCACGCTTCTGCCCAGCGTGCCGGCCCGGGAGGCGTATCTCAATCCGCCGGTGGCGCTCAATTCCATTGCCTCCCTCGTGGACAAGCATCTCGGCTTCTGCGAGGCGCGAGCGCAGCGCCTGAAGGCGCTGCAGTCCGAGCTCGGTGAGTTGAAGCGCTACCTGGTGTTTCTGACCACGATCGAGCCGCTGGTCCCCAGGGGATCCGAGGCCTCCGGCCTCGAGTTGATCGGCATCGAGGCCCGAGACTCCGCCGCTCTCGATCAACTCACCCGAATCGCGGAGCGAGTACTCCCCGGCACGGTGGTGCGCTCCGCGAAGGCCGAGGACGGCTCGTACATCGGCCTGCTCACTACGGAGAAGGCGCTCGCGGACAGGCTCAGGGAAGGGCTGCGCGCGAGTCAGCTGCCCGAGCTCACCCTGCCGCCCTTCCTCGAGCACCTCTCGCTGCCTGACAAGATCAAGGCCGCCCGCGAGCGGGACGCTGCACTCTCGGCCGAAGCCGCGGCGATCGATAAGGAGCTGACCGATGCCGCGGGCAGCTGGCGCGCATGGTACGGACCCGTGCAGAGCTGGCTCGAGCAGCGCCTGTCGCTGCTGCGCACCAGCGCATCGCTATACGAGACCGAGCGCTGCTTCGTGCTCTTCGGCTGGATGCCCTCGGATGCCGTCGCCGACCTGCGGGCGCAGTTAGCGGAGCACCATGGCGAGGCGGTCGTCGTGGAGGAGCGCGAAATCCTCAGGCAGGACCTTGATACTGTGCCGGTCGCGCTGAGAAATCCGCCTTACCTGCGACCCTTCGAGCTGCTGGTGCGGCTGCTGCCGCTGCCGCGTTACACCTCGATCGATCCCACGCCGTTCATCGCGATCTTCTTTCCACTGTTCTTCGGGATGATCCTCGGCGACATCGGCTATGGGTTGATCCTGCTGCTGGCCGCCGTTGCGACCATCGTCCTCGCCAGAGCGCGGACGGTGGTGCGGCAGGCGGCCGAGATCCTGTTGGTCGCCTCCATCTATACCATTGTCTTCGGCGCGCTCTATGGCGAGTGCTTCGGGGAGCTCGGCAGCCGGCTCTTCGGCCTCACCGGTTACATCGACCGGCGTACCTCCCTAATACCCATGGTGTACTTCACGCTGGCCGTAGGCGGCGCCCATGTGATCATCGGACTCGTGTTGGGGGTCGTGTCCGCCCTCAAGGGACGACACCCCAGGGAGGCGCTGTTCAGAGCGTTCAGCATACTGGTCCTGATCTGCGTCACCGGAATCCTCGCTTCGTATTTCGCCCCGGTCTCGGCCCTGCTGCGCCGTCCGCTGATCGCCGCGCTCCTCGTCATCGCCCCGATACTGCTGGTGACCGGGGGTCTGCTCGCGCCCTTTGAGCTGCTGCGCTACTTCGGCAACATCATCTCCTATGTGCGCATCATGGCGGTCGGCCTCGCCTCGGTGCTGCTGGCCTCGGTCGCCAACCGCCTCGCGGGTGCGGCCGGCAGCGCCTGGCTCGGCGTCACGGTCGCGATCATGCTCCACGGCTTCAATATCCTGCTGGGCGTGTTCGCCCCAGCCGTCCATGCGCTGCGACTTCACTACGTGGAATTCTTCAGCAAATTCGTGGAGCCCGGCGGCAAAGTCTTCAAACCGCTCAAAATGCAATGAGGGAGGAGGCACACTGTGAGTTCGGTCGTCAATCTCGATAAGGTCCTGCTGGCCTTCGCGGCGGCATTGAGCATCGGTCTCAGCGCCATGGCCACAGCCTGGGTGCAGTCGCGGATCGGAGCCTCCGGCGCCGGGGCGCTTGCCGAAAAGCCCGAGCTGACCGCGACGATCCTCATCATGCTCGCGATTCCCGAAACCATCGTGATCCTGGGTTTCGTGATCGCCGCAATGATCCTGCTCAGCAAGTGACCCGTGAGCCGCGCTGGATTGATCGAGTCGCTGCAGCGCAAGGCCGCGGACGAAGCGACCGCGGTCTGGGATGAGGCGCGGGCTGAGGCGGCCAGGCAGCGGCTCGCAGCGGCGCAGCAGGTCGAGCAGCAGCGGGTCGCGCTGGCGCAGCGCCTCGGCGCTACGGCCGCGCGCGCCGACCATGCCGCGACCGCCGAGGCAGAACGACGGGCGCGCGACATCCGCACGAGCGCCGCCATCGCGCTCGGAGAACGACTCTACGGCCTCGCCCTGCGCGAGTTGCGCGGTTTGAGGGAGCGGCGCCAGGAGCGGCTGTTCGAGACGCTCGCCGGCGAGCTTCCCGCCCGCGCCTGGCAGAAGGTGCGGGTCAATCCTGCCGACGAGCCCCGCGCGCGCCAACGGTTTCCGCAGGCCACGGTCGAAGGTGATGCGCGGATCAGCGGCGGCCTGGAAAGCGAGACGGAGAATGGCCGCATTCGCGTGAGCAACACCCTGGAAGCCCGCCTCGCCACCGCCTGGCCCGACCTGCTTCCGGGGCTGATCGCCACCCTTGTCTCGGAGTCTTCCGACCATCAGCTTCCTACGTGACATTGACTCCGCCGGATTTCCCGCCGACTACCTGGTCACGCGGATCAAGGGACGGCGGGCGGATCTCATGGGCGAGTGGCGCGCGGTGCGCGCACACGGCCTTGCTCCGGGCGCTTCGGACGAGCGCATCTGGGAAGCGCTCCTCAAGGAGCTCGCATGGGTCTATACCCAGATGAACCGCGAGCTACGCGAGTATCTTGCGCCCGTCTTCATGCTGCTGGAGCTGAAGACCATCGTGCTGTGCCTGCGGAACAGGGACGGGGGGCGAATCAGCGAGATCGAGCGGCTGCTGACGCGCACCCTGCTCGACGATTCATTGCAGCGGGCGCTGCGGCAGGAGGCCGATGTGCCCGCGAGCATTACTGCGATGCTGGCGAGCGGCGCCGACCGACTGTCCGCGCTGCGTGAGGCCGGGGCTGCCTACGCCGAGCGGGGCCTGCGGGGCTTCGAGGATGCTCTGATGCGTGGCTACCTCGCCCACGTCGTGACGACCCGACTGCATCCGGTCATCCGCGAGTTCTTCCGCGCATTCATCGACCTGCGCAACCTCATGATCCTCTACAAGCAGCTGCGCTGGGGAATCGAGGAGGGCGGGGTCTTCATCGAGGGCGGCGTGCTCGAGGTGTCGCGTCTCGCGCAGGCAGCGCTGCGGTCTGAGCCTGGCTCACTGGATGAGCTGGTGAAGGAAGCGACCGGCCTCAAGAGCGTACCGGCGGCCGCAAACGAAGGTGCGCTCGAGACCGTGCTGCTCGGGAGCCTGACGCAACGACTACATCACACCACACCCGACGAGAACACCGTCGCCCTGATCCTCGATTACATCTGGCGCACCTACGTGCATGCGAGAAACCTCGCGGTGCTGTACCACGCGGGCGAGCTGGGCGCAGCCGCGCTCGAGCGGGAGCTCATCGCTTGAAGAAGATCATCGCCATCACGCCGGCCGATGCCCGCTATGGCTTCGCGCTCGCCGGCATACGGCAGTTGATCCGCGTGCCGCGAGAGCTCGATGCCACTCTGCTCGAGCTCGCGGGTGATCCGGCCACGGGCGTCGTCATCATCGATGAGCGGCTCGTCGCCGGGACCCCGCAACGCAGAATCGAGGACCTCGAGCGGCGCTGGCCGGGTCTCGTGGTGGTGTTGCCGGCTCCTGGGAAGCCGGCACGCGCCGAGGAGGACTACGCGCTGCGGCTGATCCGCCGGGCCATCGGCTATCAGGTGAGGCTCGCACCGTGAGCGGCCGGATCGTGGGCATCTCCGGCCCGACGGTGCTCGTCGAGCATCCGGGCCTGCAGCTCTACGAGCGGGTCACCGTTGGGCACGCCCGCATGATGGGAGAAGTCGTCCGGCTCGAAAGGGACCGCTCGATCGTCCAGGTCTACGACAGTACCCGTGGCCTCGCCGTGGGAGAGCCGGCGGTGGGAACGGGCACTCACTTCACGGTAAGGCTCGGCCCGGGGCTCCTCGGTCAGATGTTCGACGGACTGCAGCGGCCGCTCGACTCACTGCGGGCCGAACAGGGCGCGTTCATCCAGCCGGGCGCGGAAGGCTCGCGACCGTGGGCTGCGCGCGCGCTGCGCTTCGTGGCCACGAAGAAGCCGGGCGACAGCATACGAGTGGGCGAAGCTATCGGATACGTGGAGGAAGGCGCGTTCCGCCACCCCCTGCTCGCCGATCAGGAGGGCATCATCGATCGGATCCGCGACGGCGAGCTCGACGCCGAGGCGCCGCTCGCCATGTTGCGCGAGGGGCAGCAGATGTTTGCGTTCCACGATTGGCCGGTGCGCGTGCCCCGGCCCTATCGCCGCAAGTTGACGCAATTCGAGCCGCTGGTCACCGGGCAGCGCTGCATCGACTTCCTGTTCCCGCTCGCCCGCGGCGGCAGTGCCATCTTTCCCGGGGGTTTCGGCACCGGCAAGACCATCCTCGAGCAGTCCATTGCCAAGTTTGCGCAGTCGGACATCGTGGTCTATGTCGGCTGCGGCGAGCGCGGCAACGAGATGGCGGAAATGCTCGATGACTTCTCGAGCCTCGCCGACCCGTGGAGCAAACGACCGCTGATGAGCCGCACCATCGTGGCGGTCAATACCTCCAACATGCCCGTGGCCGCGCGCGAGGCGTCGATCTACACGGCCGTCACGATGGCGGAGTATTACCGCGACTTGGGCTACAGCGTGCTGCTGCTCGCCGACAGCCTGTCACGCTGGGCGGAGGCGCTGCGCGAGATCTCCTCCGCCCTCGAGGAGATGCCCGGCGAGGAGGGCTATCCGACCTACCTTGCCTCACGCATCGCCGGTTTCTTCGCGCGCGCCGGCGCCGTCGAGACGCTCGACGGCAGGACCGGCTCGCTCACGATGATCCTCTCGGTTTCCCCACCGGGGGGCGATTTCACCGAGCCGGTGACCCAGGCGTGCCTGCGGACCACGGGATCCTTCTTCATGCTCGACACCGATCTGGCGCACCGGCGGCACTTCCCCGCGATCAACTGGTTTCAGAGCTTCTCACTCTATGAGCGCGATGTCAGTCGTCACTTCGATGAGCACGTCGCGCAGGAGTGGAGCACTTTGCGCCAGCAGACCCGCGAGTTCCTGCAGCGCGAGGCGAGCCTGCGGGAGGTGGTGGAGATCGTCGGCACCGAGGGCCTGCAGGACACGGATCGTCTGCTGATGAGGACGACCGAGCAGATCCGCCGGCAATTCCTCATGCAGAACGCCTACACGGAGGATGCCTTCTCATCCCCCGAGGATACGCTCGGGCGGATCCGCGACATTCTCGCTCGCCACGCTGCCGCCAGCGAGCGCCTGGCCAAGGGTGCGCTGCTCGATGAGCTCCTCAAGGAGGGCGCCTGAGCGGCAGCCATGCGGCTCAGCACGCACAGCTACTCGACCATCCGCAGCATCCAGGGGCCGCTGCTGTTCCTCGATCGGGTGATCGAGGCGCGCATGAGTGAAGTGGTGCGGATCACCTTCCCCGACGGTCATGAGGCCGAGGGCGAGGTACTGAAGATCGAGGACGATCTGGTCCTCATCCAGATCGTCGGCGAGAGTCGCGGTCTCGACACCGACCATACGCAGGTCGTCTTGACCGATGCGATCAAGCGCGCTCCGCTGTCGCTCGCCGTGCTCAATCGGGCATTCGACGGCTCCTTCCGCCCGATCGACGGACGGCGAATGTTCATCCCCGACACGTGGGCGCCCGTGTCGGGCTTTCCGCTCAATCCCGTGGCCCGGCTCCGTCCGCAGGATCTGATCGAGACCGGGCTCTCGACCATCGACGGCCTCAACACGCTGGTCAAGGGCCAGAAGCTGCCGATCTTCTCCTGCGCGGGGCTGCCGTCGCGGGAGATCGCCGCGGCGATACTCGAGCACGCCCGCGCTGGCAGGTCCGCTGCAGAGGGCGCCGCCGGCGGCTCCGTGGTGGTGTTCGTGGCGCTCGGGCTCACGTACCACGAGCATGCGTTCTACCAGCAGGCCCTCGAGCGGATGCGCGGCGACTCCGTCGCGTTCATCAACCTCGCCAGCGATCCGGTCGTCGAGCGGCTGCTCGCGCCGCGCTTCGGACTCACGGTCGCCGAGCATCTGGCCTTCGAGCACGGCCGCGACGTGCTGGTGCTCGTCACTGACATGACCAACTACTGCGACGCCCTGCGGGAGGTGTCGGCAGCGCGGGAAGAGCTGCCGGGACGGCGCGGCTACCCCGGCTACATGTACTCCGAGCTGGCTTCACTCTACGAGCGCGCCGGCCGGATCAAGGACACGCCGGGATCGGTCACTCTGCTACCCATCGTGACCATGCCGGAGGATGACATCACTCATCCGATCCCCGACCTGACCGGCTACATCACCGAGGGCCAGATTGTCTTGAGCCGCGAGCTGCACCAGCGCGGCATCTTCCCGCCCGTCGACGTTCTGCCGAGCCTGTCGCGCCTCATGCAGCGGGGCATCGGCGCCGGCCACACCCGCGAGGATCACCGCGCCATCGCCAACGCTCTGTACACGCACTACGCGAGCGGCCGCGACCTGCGCCGTCTCGAGGCGATCGTGGGGCGCGACGGCATGAGCGAGGCCGATAAGAAGATGCTCGACTTCGCCGACGCCTTCGAGCGCGAGATCGTGCATCAGGGCACTGTTCACCGCGACATCGGCGAGACGCTCAATGTCAGCCGCAAACTCCTCGAGCGATTCGGACTGACCACCCCGTGAGTCACCCGACGCGCACCGAGTTATTGCAGCTGAAGCAGAAGGCTGCATCGGTGGTGAACAGCATCGCGATCCTCAAGGCGCGGCGCCAGGCGCTGATCCGCAGCTTTCTCGAGTCGGTGCGTCCGTTCGTGCGCTCCCGGGACGCGCTCCGGCTAGACTACGGCCGGGCACTCGGGGAGATGCATCTCAGCGAGGGGCACGAGGGCACGGCCGGTGTCGAATCGCTCGCCGCCACCGCTGCACGCGAGGTCGGCGTCGAGGTGACAGAGCGCAATGCGCTCGGGGTCCGCTATCGCGACCTCACGCTCTATGGCCCGTTCGTGCGCACCCCAGTCGAGAGAAACTACGGCTACACACTCACCTCGCCGCATCTCGAGGAGTCGATCCACCTGTTCGAATCGATCCTGGCGACGATGCTCGAAATCGCCGCATTCGAGAGCAAGGTGAAGATGCTCGGCAGGGAGATCACGCGCGTGACGCGCACGACGCGCGTGCTGGAGGAACGCGTGGTACCGAGGCTGCGGGCGGACATCAGGGCCATCGTCCAGTACATCGGCGAGCGGGAACGGGAAGGGAATTTCCGCTTGCGGCGCTTCCAGGCCCAGCGACGGCGGGATCGAGTGACGTAGCCGATGACAGATCGCGGGGATTGCCCGGCCGGCGAGCAGCACCCCGACGGCGAGCACTGCCCGGTCCCCGAGTGGGCGTAGTTATAAGCCCTTGACCCTTCAAGCTGGCGTGGAGCGCTCGGGCTCGCGCGCCGGCGCCGGGCCCAGCAGTCCCCCGATGGCCCGCAGCTGCTCGATCCCGCGCACCTCCTCGGAGAACAGCGGGATCTCGACCATGGGCAGCGACCGATAGCGCTCGCGCAGCTGCTCGAGTTGCGGTCGCTGCTGCTCGGCCTTTCGGGCCAGAAAAGCGGAGTCCGTCACCTGCACGACGTTGTTGATGATCAGGCGGTGCAGCGCGAGGCCGTGACGCTGCAATTCACCGATTACGCTGTCGAGCTGGGCCACCGCCAGAGCTTCCGGGATCGTCACCATCGAGAGATGCACGTCGCGCCTCAGAAATTCGAGGCACGCGGCAGCGAGCTGCTGCCAACCACGGATAACCTGCATCACCGGCTCTTTGCGTTCTCCGGACGTCCTGAGGTGCGAGTAGATGCGCGGCGCCATCCGCAGATGTTCGGCGAGGAGTGAGGGCATCGCGAGCAGCGCCAGCGTCTGACCGAGCGGGGCGGTATCCCAGAGGATGTGCCGGTAGCCGGCTGCGCTGCTCAGTCGGCGGATGTAGTCGACCATGAACTCTTCATTGAGCCCCGGTAGCATCGCGGTAACGAACTGCACGAAGCTCGGGTAGTCGATGTCGACGAAACTCGAGAATACGGCGTACACCTCGCGACCGAATCTCTCGTCCCACATCGCGCGCACCTCCGAGAGGCCGAGCTCGGTGATGAACAGCCCGGGGAGCACCTCGCGCTCGCGATGCTCGCCTTGCAGGCCGAAGATGTGAGACAGCGAAGGGGTCGGATCGGTCGAGATCGCGAGGCTCGACTCTCCCGCCTCTGCCATCTGCAGCGCGGTTGCGGCAGCGCAGGTGGTCTTGCCAACGCCACCCTTGCCTAGGAACACGTGCACATCGACCGTGCCCGCGGTCACAGAATATACCGAGCGCGCCGAGCGGCGCTTCTGTCGATGTGGTGCGCCGATTCGCGGCGCACTGGAGTCTGAAACTCTGGCGGCTTGACGATCAGCACATCGGACTCAAGCGCATCGAGAACGCGCTCGGCCGTATGGCCGGTCAGGGCGCGCCCGACGCGCGATCGGGCGAGCGCACCGAGCGCGACGATGTGTGCTGAGTGACCTATCACGGCAGCGCGAGTTCATAAGCCGGTCAGCGCTTTATCCCAGAGGCAGATGCTTGTTTTGCTGGTGCTTCTGCATGGTGGGCGGTACTGGGCTCGAACCAGTGACCTCTGCCGTGTGAAACAGAGGTAGGTGCTTACGGATCAACGATATGCGAGGAGAGGGGTAATCGCAACAGTCACCTAGCATCACGTGATGTCATTTGATATCATGCAATATCACGCCCGCACTGTCCCAAAAATTGTCCCAGATGCCATGGTCGGCTCTGTCGGCAGTCTCACCCAAGCCATTGCAGGAACCCAAGCCCGTGCAGGTAACGTGTCAGGGTCAGCCGGGCATCGAGACTGATGTCGGAAGGCAGACCTCTGGGCGTGAAAGACTCCCCCCGGCATATGGCTTCAAGTGCCGGCGCAGTAGCAGTCTGCAGTCGCACACGCCTTCCACCGAGCTGTAGTACCGGGCGATCCTGCTCATACATCAGCCGGTAATCGATCCTGTCAGCAACTCGGAGCCGGCTGTCGGCGTCAATAAACGAGTCATCGGCGCGAAACGGGGCCGGCGAGCGCGGCTGTGCGCTTCGGACTCTGGTCGCAAAGCGCGCGCTGAGAGCCTCTGCATTCAGCTCGCCCCGAAGCTGATCTAACAGCTCGGGTAGTCGCTGCGTTAACTGCTGAAGTATCTCGGGTCGATGCGCAAATCCTGGCGGCAGGGCATTACGGAACCCAGGCTGATCCAAACTGCTCTGCACCAGCTCCGACAACAGCTCGATCCAGGTGTAGACCGTAATGCCGATCGTGACGTGCAGCGAGGAATGTCCTGGCGTTGTCGTGGTGTGCACATGACCGCGGGGCAGATACAGCAGGTCGCCGCCTGCCAGATCGAACTCCATCAACGGCGCCGGCGGCAGCGAGTACCGCTCGGGAGCGAACGACTGGCTGCGGTGCGGCAATGCCATCGGCGGCGAATAGATGCGCCAACGCTTGATGCCGGCGATCTGCAGCACCAATACCTCGTGCGTGTCATAGTGCGGCGTGAATCCAGCCGCGTTCGCCGGTGTGAGATAAGCGTTGGCATGCACGGAGTGATCCAGCTCCTCTTCGAGCCGTCGGCACAGTCTGCCCAACGGCAACCAGCCGAGATGCAACGCCGGCAGCGTCACGGTCGCCCCGCTGGCGTACTCGGTGAAGATCTTCTCCGGGTCCGAGACGCCGCGAAATACCTCGTCGCCGTATTTGACGTCGTGGGTATAGGCTTCCGGTGCGTAGAACGCTCCGCCCTTTGCCAGACGAATGGCCGGATAACGGGTATCGGCTCGCGATATGTACTGCTCGACATCGGCGAGCGTCAGCAGGGAGTTGTAATAGCTGCCATCGGCACGCTCGAGCAGCAGTGGCTTGCTCTCCCAGTGCTCGGAGAAGAAACGCTCGGTACTCAAGGGTCTGAGGAGCGCCGCGAGATCGAATTCGCCGCTCATCTCACTTTTCCCGCTCAGGGCCCGAAGGACTTCGTGATCAGGAGGCGTGCCATGAAGGGCTCGAGCGGATGCTCGTGGGTGTCGGCGCGTCCATCGGGATAGGCGGCGATCTCCGACTCGAGCCGGTCGACGTACCAGAACTCCGCCGCGGCGGCGTGGGTGTTGAAGAGGTTGTAAAGGCCGAGTGTAGTGCGCCAGCCCGTGGGCGTCGTGTAGTTGACCGTCAAGTTGACCTGCTGGAATCCCGGGGCGTTGACCTGCCCCAGGGCCGTCGGCGCATTGGCGCACGAGGTCGCGACGCCCGGAAAGTCCTTCACCGCCGCGGAATCGACGCAGGGACCCGAGGACAGCGGGTAGTTGCCGAGCAAACGGTATTCCAGGCCGCCGCTCCAGGGTCCGAGGTCGGTGAGATACAGGGCCAGCGCGCCGGTCGCACGGGGTGCATCGGTGATGTAGTAGCCGACGTGGCCCGTGCCATCGTCAAAGGGTTGCGTGAAGCGGGTGTGATCGCCGGAGAAGCTGCCGTACAACTCGAGCCAGCGGCGGATCTGGTAGGTGACGTTGATTTCGAAGCCGTAGCGCCGGCTGGGCGGACCGGCGGAGTCCTGGCCGACGTCCGGGTCGATGATGGTCTCGGACTGCTGCCAGAGATTGTAGAGCGCAAAGGTAAAGGCCAAGTCGCTGCGCGGCAGCGCGCGCAGGCCGATCTCCTCGCCCCACTGGGCGGCGAGCAGCGGCGTGTTGGGGAGCCCGAGATCGACGCTTCGATCCTGGTTCACGCCGCGCAGGTCCGCGCTATGGAAGCCTTCCCCGGCGCTGACGTAGAACTCGAGCGCAGGGCTGGCCGTGAAGATGAGGCTTCCCTTGGGCTGCACCAGCGTCTGCGACTGCGTTCCGCCGTTGGTGTAACCGTCGGTCTCGTGCAGGGCTGCCAGATAGTCGGTGTCCGTGCCGTGCTGGTAGTCGAGCCGCACTCCCAGCACGGAGCGCAGCTGGCTCGTCCAGTGCGTGGTCGCCTGCGCGAAGGCGGCGCTCGCGAGGAGCGCCACCTGGTCATCGTTGGAAAAGGACGGCGGGGCGGTGTCCGCCGGCAGCGGCACCTGGCCCACGCTCGGCAGGCGTCCCACATGCAGGTGGTCGTAGCGCACCAGCGCGCCCATCAGCACCTCGTTGTCGAGCGAGCCGAGCGGCACCGGCAGCGCGTAGTTAACCGCGCCGCCGAACACCTTGCGGTTCTCGAACTGATCCTCCTGGTCGCCGTAGGCCGGGTCGACGAGATAGTGCGTGAAGTCGTTGAACAGGTGCAGCTCGTTGAAGATAAAGAAGG
>JASHQW010000253.1 GCA_030038875.1 Gammaproteobacteria bacterium
GCGGCGACGGCGCCCGCGCCGAGCTCCGCGATGACTTCCGCCACGCGGCGCACCGCGGCCGCCGCACACTCCTCGGGGCTCAGCGTGCCGAAGGGACAGCGGTAGGCGTAGGGCGGCGGCACGTGTCTCACGCCGAAGACTTCCGCGTCCACCTGGCTCGCGGTGCGCGTGTCGCCCGAGAGGGCCATCGCGGCGTAGCTCGCGCCGTGATAGGAGCGCTCGCGCGTCACCACCCAGCCGCGCGGTTTGCCGGCGGCCGCCCGTGCAAACTTGACGGCGTGCTCGTTGGCATCGGCGCCGCCGAGGGTGAAGAACACCCGGCCCTGGCCGAGGCCTGAGCGCTCGAGGAGCAGTGCCGCGAGCTCGGCGCGCGGCTCGGCGCCCCAGGCGCTGGTGACGAAGCAGAGCTTCTCCGCCTGAGCGCGGATCGCCTCGACCACGCGTGGATGCTGGTGGCCGAGGCTCGAGCATTCGGCGAGACTCGACATGTCGAGAATGGTGCGCCCGTCGGCGGTGTAAAGGCGCGCGCCTTCGCCGCCGACGACGGTCGGTGCGTTCCACTCGGTCTGGATGCACCAGCTGTGGAGCACGCTGTCGCGCTCGGGACCGCGCGCTGCGGCGCTGTGCCGGGCTTCGACGCTCATGACTTTTCTGCCGGCACGGCCGCCAGCGGCCGCTGCAAGGAACGCACGGCGAAATAGTAGACCGGGCTCACGACGGCGATGCCGACCATCCAGGAGAGATCGACGCCGCCGAGGATGCGGGCGCAGGGACCGGTGTAGAGGTCGGTCGCAATGAAGGGAATCTGCACCACGATACCCACGAGGTAACAGGCGAGGGCGGTGTGATTGTAGTGCCCGTAGATGCCGCCGTCGGCCGCGAAGAACGACGGCACGTGGTAATCGCCGAAGCGGATCAGGTAATAGTCGATGAGGTTCACCGCCGTCCACGGCACGAGCAGGTAGAGGAGCAGCTCGTTGAAGTGACTGTAGAGCGGCAGGAAGTTCTTCGCCCCCACGACGCTGATCAGCAGCGCGACCACGAAGATTCCCGCGGCGATCACGATGCGCGCGCGGTGGCTGATGCGCCAGCGGGGCACGAGCGTGTGCCCGAGCGTCATCAGCGCGAGCGCTCCTCCGTAGAGACAGATCGCACCGGCCACCGCGACGCCGGGCACGAGCAGCAGCATGACGATCAGGCTCACGCGCCCGGTGAGATGTGCGATGGCGACCACCACGTTGCCGTCTGCGACGGCCGGGCCGATCAGGGCCCCGAGGATCATCGGCAGCACGGCGCCGAGCGTCGTGCCCCAGTAGCAGGCCCAGAAAGCCTGGCGGGGACCTGAGTCCGGCGGCAGATAGCGCGAATAGTCGGAGACATAGGGCGCGTAGCCGAGCTGCCAGAGCGCGCCCATGGAGACCATCTTGAAGAAGCCGACCGCGGAGAAGGACCCCTGAGTGAGGAAGTAGCCCGGTATCGGCGTGATGAACAGCAGCCACACGTAGGCGAGCAGCAGCGCACTGCCCGATACGTAGGTCATCATGCGGGTAGAGAAGTGGATGACATCGTGACCGTAGATCGCGCCGGCGAGCGTGATCGCGCCGATGGCGAGGATCGCCACGTTCTCGCTGAGCGCAGGAACGATGAAATGCAGCGATTGGCCGCCCGTGACGAAGGCCGTGCCCGCGTAGCCGACGTACATGAACGCGACCAGGGCGACGACGAAGCCGGCTCCTTTCGCGCCGAACTGGCCGCGGCTCTGGATCATCTGCGGCACGCCGAGCCGCGGACCCTGGGCCGCATGCAGCGCCATGAAGATCGTGCCGACCAGGTTGCCGAGGAGGATGGCGAGAACCGCGGAGAGGAAGGATTGCTGGAAAATCGTGGTGGCGAGGGCCCCGGTCACGACGGTCAGCACGTTCAGGTTCGCGCCGAACCACAGCGTGAACAACTGGCGTGCCTTGCCGTGCCGCGCATCCAGCGGGATCTGGTAGATCGTGTGCTGCTCGATGCGCGGGGATTTATTGGCAGTCTGCTGCAACGTGGCCCTCATCCGAAGGCGAGCGACTCTAACATAGGCTAGAGTTGGGAGAGTCTATGGCGGCCTTTCCGGACTTTGGCCTCACGCCGGCGGAGCGGTACGAGGCTGTCTTCGGCCACCGCTACGAGCGCGCGGGGATGGCGCGCGCACGCGGCGAGATCTGGTGCTACACGGAGCGAATCGCCTACCCGCCGGGAGCGATCGTGCGGCTGTGCGTGAGCGCCAGCGTCCGCAGCTATCGGCTCACCATAATGCGCGACGGCGCGAGCGCGCTGCCGGTGCTCGAGCGGCAGGTGCGCGATGGGCGCTGGCAGGATACCCCGGAGCAGTGCTCGGTGAGCGGCTGTGGCTGGGCGCCCTCGCTCGAGTTTCGGATCGCAGAGGATTGGCCTTCCGGCGCTTACCGGATCACGTTGCAGGCCGAGGGTCCCCAAGGCCACGAGTTGAGCGCTCACCATCTCATGATCGTGCGGCCGCTCCCCGGCCGCAAAGCGGATCGGATCCTCCAGGTCGCGGCATCAGGGACCTGGACGGCGTACAACACCTGGGGCGGCTCCAATCACTACCAGGGAATCACCGGTCCGACGCGCAACCAGTATGCGACGACGGTGAGCCTCGAGCGTCCCTGGTGTCGCGGCTTCGTCGTGCTGCCGGATGAGGCGCCGCGGGTGCCGCTCGAGGTCGATCCGCCGCCGGGCGCTGCGCCGCGCTATCCGCACCTGGAGTGGGCCTTTGCCAACGGCTACTCCAACAAGTACGCCTCCTCCGGCTGGGCGAGCTACGACCGGCATTTTCTGCATTGGGCGGAGCGCTCGGGGTACGTGGTGGATCTCGCCAGCCAGCACGAATTGCATTTCAACCCCGAGATTTTAGAGGGCTATTCCTGCGTGGTCTTCGTCGGGCACGACGAATACTGGACGTGGGAGATGCGCGATGCGGTCGATGCTTATGTCGATCGCGGCGGCAAGGTGGCGCGCTTCGCAGGCAACTTCATGTGGCAGACGCGCCTCGAGCGGGGCGGCCAGGCCCAGGTTTGCTACAAGTACCGGGCACGCGCCGAGGATCCAGTTTACAAGTCCGCCGAGCGGTCGCGCACCACCGGCTCATGGGAGGCGCCCGAGACGGGACGCCCGGGTGCCTCGACCTTCGGTTTAAATGCCACCAATGGCCTGTACGCGGGCTGGGGCGCGTGCGCGCCGCGCGGCGTGCGCGGCTTCCCGGTGTACCGGCCCGAGCATTGGGCCTTTGCCGGCACGGGGCTTTGCTACGGCGACCTCCTCGGCGCGCAGGGTCATGCCTTCGGATACGAGGTCGACGGGCTCGACTATCTCATCCGCGGCGGACTGCCCGAGCCGACCGGGACGAGCGGCGCGCCACCGGGACTTACGATCCTCGCGCTCGGCATGTCGGCTCTCAAGGAGGAGCGCCTGGACATCCCGCTCGATGATCGGTTTCTCTCCGACGATGACGCCCGGTACGTGGCGGAGATTGTGCACGGAGATCAGAGCGACGCGGCCGTGGATCGCGTGAAGCGTGGCGCAGGGATGATCGTCCACTTCGCCCGCGGCAGCGGGGAGGTGTTTCACGCGGGAAGCTGCGAGTGGGTGGCGGCTCTCAAGCGGCGCGATCCCATGGTGGAGCGCGTCACCTTGAATGTGCTGAGTCGCTATCTGAGATCCTGAGGTAGCGGTCCATCCACGCGAGATAGCGCGCATAGCGATCGACGAGGAAGCTCGGCCGGTCCAGCAGGTGATGCTCCCCGGGGTAGACGATGAGCTGCGTCGGGACGCCGAGCGTGCGCAGCGCCTGGTACATCTGCTCGCCGCCGCCAATCGGCACGTCGAAGTCCTGATCGCCGCCGAGAAACAGCGTCGGCGTCCGGATCCGGTCGGCGTGGAAGAAAGGATAGGAGACCTTGAGCCACAGATCCGTGCTCTTCCAGGGCGGGCCGAGCTCGGCGTCGTATTCGACTACGTATTCGTCCGACCCGTAGGTGGCGACCTGATCGCCGCTGCCGGCGCCGCTGATCGCTGCCTTGAAGCGTGTGTCGCTCGCGATCAGGTAGTCGGTGAGGAGCGCGCCGTAACTCCAGCCGCCGACCGCGAGGCGCGCGGGGTCGGCGATGCCCTGCGCGATCAGGGAGTCGATCCCGGCCTCGAGATCCTCGACCTCGAGGTGACCCCAATCGGCGAGGATGCCGCGGGCGAACTGCGCGCCGCGGCCGGTACCGCCGCGGTAGTTGACGGCGAGCACGAGGTAGCCGTTCGTGGCGAACAGCTGCCGCTCGAGCTGCGGGCCGTAGCTCTCGAGCAGCAGGGAGTGATCGTCCTGGCCGTTCGGGCCGCCGTGGATCCACACGATCGTCGGGTAGCGGCGGCCGCTCACGAAACCGGGCGGCTTGACGACCTGGCCGTGAATCGCCGTGCCGTCGCGGCTCGTGAAGGCGATGTCCTCGACGCTCCCGAGCGCGAGCTCTTCGAAGAGCGCGCGGTTATGGGCGCTGAGGCGCCGGAGCTTGCCGGCCTCGAGGGCGAATACCTCGAAGGGCCGGCGATCGTCCGAGGCGAGCACCGCGGTGTGGCCGGCGGCGGTGACGAGCTCATTCACAACCGTGGGACCCGCGAGGCGCTCGATCACGCCGTCGGCGAGCCGCACCTGCGCCGGGTACTGCGTGCCATCGTCCTCGACCGCGAACTGAATGGCGCAGCCGTCCGCGGCGAAGCCCGGCGAGACGACGGCCCGATCGAGGCCGGCGGTGAGGGGGCGAACCCGGCCCGACTTCACCTCGGCGACCGCGAGGTGATCCATGATGTAGGCGTTGTACTTGAGCTCGTCCCCCTGAAGGAACGCGAGGAGCGTGCCGTCGGCACTCCATTCGAGTTTCTGGTGATTCGGCGACCAGTCCGACAGCAGCGTCTGCGGGCGCGCGCCAGGGGTGGGGGCGATGAGGCGGATCTCATCGGTCCCGGCACCCTCCGGCCCTGTCATCGGGTTGCTGACATAGGCAATCGTGCGACCGTCCGGCGAGAAGGCCGGCAGGGAATCCTCGCGCGTCGGGTCGGAGGTGAGCGTTTCACTCACGCCGCTGCGCACATCGAGCAGGTAGAGATGCGAGCGCGCCTCGGCGGTGAGGTAGCCGCGGCGGTCCTCCTTGAAGTGATAGGCGTCGATGACGAGGGGCCGCGGCGTGCGCAGCGGCCTGCCGTCCGCGGAGGAGTCCTCGCCGGCACGCACCACGAGCACGACGTGCCGGCTGTCCGGCGACCACTCGTAGCTCACGATCTCACCACTCACGTGGCTAAGCCGCCGTGGCGGGCCGCCTCTCAAGTCGACGCTCCACAGCTGCGTCGAGCCGCGCGCGTTCCCCGCGGACAGAAAGCTCACGCGCCGCCCATCGGGACTGAAGCGCGGCTCGCTCACGCTTGCGCCCCGGGTCAGCGGCCAGTCTCGCCGGCCGCTCCAGTCGGCGAGCCACAAAGCGCTGCGGCTCTCGTCCGACTCTTTGTCATAAGTCGTCACGAGATAGGCGACGGCGCTGCCGTCGGGTGCCATCTGCAATCCGGAAACGTCCTTGAAGCGATACCAGTCCTCGGGGCTCAAGGGTCGGGCGGCCTGTACAGCCTGCGTTGCCAGAGCGGCAAGCAGAGCGAAAACAATCGGCAGAAGTTGTCTCGGCGGCACGGCAGTTTCCACGGGTATCGCGCGTGCGGGATGACACGCGGCGCGCGCAGTGTAGCCTGAGCCCCCGTCGCCGAGGCAAACTTGGGCTTAGCACCTCACGCATCATGAACGCGCCGATTCGCAGCACCGCCTTCGAGGACCGCCTCCACCGGGCGCAGGCAGCGCTGCGCGCCGGACAGGCGGCGAGCGCCGAGCGTGCACTGCGCACCCTGCAAACGGAATTCCCGGGCGAGGTGCACTGCCTGTGGCTGCTCGGAGCGGCGCTTCTCGATCAGGACCGGATCGAGGAAAGCATCGCCTGCTTCGAGCGCGCGCTCGGCGCCGCCCCCGAGTTCGCCGAGCCGCGCGTCGATCTCGCCCGCGCCTCGCGCCGCGCGGGACGCGCGCTCGATGCGCGCACCGGGGTACGGCGGGTGCTCGAAGCCACGCCGCATCACCATCGCGCCTGGCTCGCCTACGGCGACGTGCTCGTGGACCTCGCGCAGTACGAGGACGCGCGTATCGCCTTCGAGCGCGCGCGGGTGACCGATCCGGAGCGAGCCCGAGTCGATGAGGCGACCGCGGCGCTCCTCCGGGACGACCGCAGGAAGTCCGAAGAGCTGTTCCGCGAGATTCTCCGGCGCGATGCGAGCCACGTGGGCGCCCTGTGCGGGCT
>JASHQW010000254.1 GCA_030038875.1 Gammaproteobacteria bacterium
TGATGCCGTTGGTGTAGGCCTCGGCTTCGAGGATGGAGCGCTCCTTGTCGGCCTGGGCCTTGTTGGCATCGCGCTGCGAGGGGATCACGGCGTCCGGAACCTGCACATCCTTGAGATTCACCGTGGTGACGGTGACGCCGGCGTCGTAGTTGTCCAGCACCCGCTGAATCAGTTCCTTGGTACGCCGCGTGATCTCCGGGCGCGTACTGCCGACCAGCACCTCATCGAGCGTGCTGCGGCCGACGATCTCGCGGATGGCGCTCTCGCTCACCTCGTTGAGCGTCGCTTCCGGGTCGCTCACGCGGAACAGCTTCTTCACGGGATCGGTGAACTGATACTGGACCGAGAACACGAGGTCCACCAGGAACACGTCCGAAGTCAGCACGCGCGACTTGAAGTCGCTCGAGTTGACGCTGGCGACATTCACCCGCGTGATCGTCTCGATCGGCCACGGCAGCCGCCAGCCGACGCCCGGGGGTCGCACCGGCAGGACCAGCCGGCCGAAGCGCTGGATGATGCCGCGCTCGGCGGCCGTCACCTGATAGAAGCCGCTGAAGAGCCACAGCGCGAGCACCACCAGCACCGCCACCACGAGCAGCGATCCGCCCTCGCCGCCGCGGCCGCCCGAGCGCCACAGCGACTCGAGCCGGCGCTGCCAGCTCTTTAAGCGCTCATCGAGGTCGGGAGCGCCTTGCCCCGGACGGCGTCCCCACGGATTGTTCGGACCGTTTGGCTGATTCCACGGCATAGGGAAAGGTGTCGTGCGCCTTTAAGTCAGCGCAGCTTGGTCGCGCTCACGGCGGCGCTTGATTGTAGGTAGGCACCCGAGGGGGCACAAGCCGTGTCGGGCTCCTGCACCTCGAGGATCTGCACGCCCGCGGTGCGCGCCAGCTGCAGGAGCTCGAGGTCCGGAAGCTCCACCGCGAGCTCGATCGAGCCATCCGGCGCGCTCGCCTCGGCGCGTACCGCCTGCGCGGAGTACAGGCGCGAGCGCAGCGCGCCGGCGCTCGCCGGCATCCTGAGGCGTGCGCGGCGCGCAAAGCGCGCCAGCCGCTCGGCCACCGCGCGCATCAGGAGGTCGAGCCCCGAGCGTTGCTCGGCCGAGATCCACACTGCACTCGCACGTCCCTCGGCGTCGCGGTCGATGCGGGCGGGGAGCGCGAGACGGTCGATCTTGTTGTAGACGATGAGCTGGGGGATCGCGCGCGCGCCGATCTCCTCCAGCACCGCGTCCACCTGAGCGAGCTGCTCGGCGCGCCGCGGGTTGCTCGCATCCACCACGTGCAAGAGCAGCGTCGCCGCGCGCGCCTCGGTGAGCGTCGACTGGAAGGCCGCGACCAGCTCGTGCGGCAGCTCGCGGATGAAGCCGACCGTGTCCGCAACCACCACCGCGGTACCGCCCGGGAGCGTGATCCTGCGCACCGTCGGATCGAGCGTGGCGAAGAGCTGATCGGCTATGTAGGCGTCGGCACCGGTGAGCGAGCGGAAGAGCGTCGACTTGCCGGCGTTGGTGTAGCCGACGAGCGCGAGCGACGGCACGGGAATCTCCGCGCGCGTCTGCCGTCCGGTCTCGCGCTGCTGCTTGAGCTTCGCGAGGCGCTTGCCGAGGACGCGCACGCGCTGCCCGATGATGCGGCGGTCGGTCTCGAGCTGAGTCTCGCCGGGACCGCGCAGTCCGATGCCGCCCTTCTGCCGCTCGAGGTGCGTCCAGCCGCGCACCAGGCGGCTGGCGATGTGCTTGAGCTGCGCGAGCTCGACCTCGAGTTTCCCTTCGTGGCTGCGCGCGCGCTGCGCAAAGATGTCGAGGATCAGGCCATTGCGGTCGAGCACGCGCCTACCCGTCAGCTTCTCGAGATTGCGCTCCTGGCTCGGGCTCAGGGCGTGATCGATGAGGATCACCTCGGCGTCGTGGGCTTCGGCGACGCGTTTGAGCTCCTCGGCCTTGCCGCTGCCGACGAAGTAGCGCGGGTCCGGGCGGTCACGCCGGCCGGTCACCGTGGCCACGGGCTGCGCGCCGGCGGAGAGCGCGAGTTGGGTGAACTCCTCGAGGTCTTCCGGATCGACGGGGGCGCCCAACCCTAAGCGCACCAGCAGCGCGCGCTCACCGGACCGCGGGCGCTCGAACACTCAGGCTTCCCAGGGACGGGGACATTATTCGGCGGGGGTCTCCGGGCCGGCGCCGCCGCCCTCGTCCGCAGACAGGCGCACATTGCGCGCGGGCACCACGGTGGAAATCGCGTGCTTGTAGACCATCTGGCTGACGCTGTTCTTCAGCAGCACGACGAACTGGTCGAAGGAATCGATCTGGCCCTGCAATTTAATGCCGTTCACCAGGTAGATGGAGACCGGCACCCGCTCCTTGCGCAGGGCGTTCAAAAAGGGGTCCTGCAGAGACTGTCCTTTGGCCATCGGGTTCTCCTTGTTTTGTGCGAATTCGAGTTCTTTGCACGGTGGACGGACCGCGCCTGAGCTTCCCTGTTTTTCGCGATCCTCAAGAGTCAAGCAAATGTCCGCGCCCAAAGGGCGCGGGACCGACAACACATATTAACATGCCAGGCCTCCTTCAGAACCCAAGCGCCCTCAACAGGTTACATATGTCATCGTTCCACGACCGCTCGGCCGCAGGATCCAGCCACTCAGCCCGGGTCTCGCCGCGCATCCAGGTCAGCTGCCGTTTGGCCAGTTGGCGCGTCGCGGCAAGCGCGCGCCGTACCGCCTCCGCGAGATCGCACTCCCCCTCGAGATGGGCCCACAGTTGTCGATAGCCTACGGCGCGCATCGAGGAATGGTGGCTCGTGAGATCACCCCGGTCGCGCAAACGCCTCACCTCGTCGAGAAAGCCGCCGGCCATCATGGCCTCGAGGCGGACGGCCAGTCGCTGGTGCAGCACCGCCCGGTCGGCCGGGTTCAGCATCCAGTAGCGGACGCTATAGGGCGCGAGGGGACTTGAGGTCCGGCGCTGCTGCTCGGAGATCGGCCGGCCCGTGGCCTCCCAGACCTCGAGCGCCCGCTGAATCCGCTGCGCATCGTTGGGCGCGATGCGCGCGGCGGCCGCGGGGTCCAGACGGGTGAGCTCCGCGTGCAGAGCCGGCCAGCCGAGCGCGGCGGCGCGCGCATCGAGCACGCGGCGCAGCTCCGGGTGCGCCTCGGGCAGGGCCGCGAGCCCATCGAGAAGCGAGCGCAGATATAACATCGTGCCGCCGACCAGGAGCGGCACCCGCCGGCGGGCATGGATCTCGCGGATGCTGATCAGAGCGTCGCCCACGAACCTCCCGGCCGAGTAGCTCTCCGCCGCATCACAGATGTCGATGAGGTGATGCGGGAATCGCGCCCGCAGTTGCGCCGAGGGCTTCGCGGTCCCGATGTCGAGCCCCCGGTACACCAAGGCCGAGTCCACGCTCACGATCTCCACGGGGGCAGTTTCGGCCAGATGAATCGCCCAGTCGGTCTTGCCCGCCCCGGTGGGACCCGCGAGCAGAAGCACGGGCAGGCGCCGGGCGCCCGAAGCGTTATTCCCCGCCACTCAGCGCCCCCGGAGGAACAGCTGGTCGAGCTGCGAAAGCGACAGCCGGGTCCAGGTGGGCCGGCCGTGGTTGCACTGGTTGGCGCGCTCGGTCGCCTCCATCTGCCGGAGCAAGGCGTTCATCTCGGGAAGCGTGAGCCGGCGGTGCGCGTGAATCGCGCTGCGGCAGGCGAGCGTGCCGAGGAAGCGATCGGCGGCGGCCTCGAGATGGTGAGTATCGGCATCGAGCACCAGGTCACGAACGAGGGAAGTCACCAGCTCACCGACATCGCGCGCATCGAGCAGCGCCGGCACAGCGCGCACGGCGAGGCGCGTCGGACCGAGGGCATCGAGCTCGAAGCCGGCCCGCTCGAACTCGGCGCGGCGCTCGAGGAGCGCGCCGAGCTCATGCGCCTTGAGCTCGACGACGAGCGGCGTCAGGAGCCGCTGGGTGGCGGGAGGACCCAGGGCACGCTCGGCCTTCATCTGCTCGTAGAGCACGCGCTCGTGCGCGGCGTGCATGTCGACCAGCACCAGACCCTCGCGGTTCTGCGCGAGGATGTAGACGCCGTGCAGCTGCGCGAGCGCGGCCCCGAGCGGCTGCTCGTCAGCCGCCGGCGGCGGCGGGGCCTCGCGCACCAGCGCCGCGAGCGCCCAAGGATCGGGTGCCGCATCCGCAAAGGCGAGCGGCGCGCTGGGCGCGCCCGGGTACGCCGGCGATGT
>JASHQW010000255.1 GCA_030038875.1 Gammaproteobacteria bacterium
CTCCACCAGCAGGTTCGTGCGCAAGGAAGGCGATGTCATCCGCCACAACATGGGCTGGACGTTCATCCTGCTGGCCTACCTGATCGTCATCGCAATCGCCTTCTACCTCGTGCGGCCGGGGGTGATGGCCCTCGGCGGAGGCGGTTAGCCGCCACGGCGGCCCCCAAAAGCGTTCTTTTGCGCTCGCCTCAGAACGCGTTGATGCCGGTCAGCTCGCGGCCGATCGTGAGCTGGTGGATGGTCTCGGTGCCTTCGTAGGTGACGACGCTCTCGAGGTTGAGCATGTGGCGGATGGGGGCGAACTCGGCGCTGATGCCGGCGCCCCCGAGCATATCGCGGCAGTCGCGCGCCACGTCGAGCGCCATGCGGCAGTTGTTCCACTTGGCGAGCGACACGTGCGCCGGCGTCATGGTGCCCGCATCCTTCATCCTCCCGAGCTGCAGCGCCAGGAGCTGCGCGGTGGTGATGCGGCGGGCCATGTCGGCGAGGCGCACCTGGATGGTCTGATTGGCGGCCAGCGGCCGGCCGAAGAGCTCGCGCGTCGCCGTGTAATCGAGCAACTGCCTGAGGCACGCCTGCGCGGCTCCGATCACTCCCCAGGCGATCCCGTAGCGCGCCTGCGTGAGACAGGACAGCGGGCCCTTGAGGCCCACGACCCCGGGCAGCACCTGCGAATCGGGCACGACGACGTTGTCGAAGTACAGCGCCGCGGTCACCGAGGCGCGCAGCGAGAACTTGTGGTGGATCTCGGGCGCCGAGAATCCCGGCGTGCCCTTCTCGATGAGGAAGCCGCGGATGCCTTCGGGCGTCATGGCCCAGATGACGCCGAGGTCGGCGATCGCGCCGTTGGTGATCCACATCTTCGATCCGTTGATCACCCAGTCGCCGCCGCGCCGTTTGGCGTGCGTCTTCATGTTCGCGGGATCCGAGCCGCCGTGCGGCTCGGTGAGCCCGAAGCAGCCGATCACCTCGCCGCGCGCCATGCGCGGCAGATAGCGTTGCTTCTGCTCCCCGGAGCCGTAGGCGAAGATCGGGTACATGCACAGCGACGACTGCACCGAGACGAAGCTGCGGATACCCGAGTCGCCGCGCTCGAGCTCCTGGCAGATGAGCCCGTAGCAGATGGCGTTCAGGCCCGCGCAGTCGTAGCCGCTGATCGAGGAGCCGAGCAGCCCCTGGCTCGCGAGCCGCGGGATCAGCTCGCGCGGAAAGCGATGCTCCTCGAAGCAGCGCTGGATGACCGGCAGCACCTCCTCATCCACGAGCCGGGCGACCGAGTCCTGCACCAGCCGCTCCTCCTCGGTGAGCGCGGCGCGCACCCCGTAGAGATCGAGCGGATCGAGGCTGGACTCCTTCGCGGTGGGCTTGATGGATTCGGCGGCTTTGGCCACGGAGGGCACTCCTCGATGCGGGCGCGGGCGCGTATCGTATCCTAAGCCCAAGGCCAGCCGCGGGGGCGTGCACATGAAGATTCCCGAGATTCTCATGGTCGAGACCGTGCACCGGCCGGGAAGCCTCGCCAAGGTGCTGCAGGTGATCGCCGATGCCGGGCTCACGATCGAGCATCTGACGGCGCTCAGGCGCGAGCAGGGCAGGACGCTCTGGGAAATCACCGTCGACATGGACGAGGAGGCCGACGGCAGCCTCTACGAGCGCATCGGGCAGCTGCCGATCGCGCGCTTCGTCGGCAAGTCCGACCGCGTCTTCAACCGGCACCGCGGCGGCAAGATCCGCACGATCGCCGCCTCGCCGATCACCTCGCTGCAGATGCTGCGCGACGTCTACACGCCCGGCGTGGCCCGCGTCTCCCTCGCCATCCGCGACAACCCGCAGGCCGCGCATGATTTCACCGCCCTTGATCGCACCGTCGCCATCATCACCAACGGCACCGCCGTTCTCGGCCTCGGCAACGTGGGTCCGCTCGCGGGGCTGCCCGTCATGGAGGGCAAGGCGGCGCTCTTTGCCGACCTCGTCGATCTGAGCGGGGTGCCGATACTCATGACCGAGACGGCGCCGGAGAAGGTGGTGCCGATCATCATGGGGATCGAGCTGTCGTTCGGGGCCATCCAGCTCGAGGACTTCGCCGCGCCCGAATGCTTCGCGATCGAGCAGGAGCTGCAGCGGCGGCTCGAGAAGCCGGTCATGCATGACGACCAGCACGGCACCGCGGTGGTGACGCTGGCGGCGCTGCGCAACGCCGCGCGCCACGCCGGCCTTGACCTCCGTGAGAGCACCGTCGGCCAGATCGGCCTCGGCGCGGCCGGCACCGGAATCGCGCGGCTGCTGCGCGCGGTCGGGGTGCGGCGCATCGTCGGCACGGACCTCGACAGGGCCGCGGTCGCTCGCCTCGAGGCGCTCGGCGGCGAGGGCGCCACGCTCGAGGGGCTCATGCAGCGTGCCGACGTGGTCATCGCCACGACCGGTGTGAAGGGCCTCATCAAGCCGGACTGGGTGAGGAAGGGGCAGGTGATCCTCGCGCTGTCGAACCCGGACCCCGAGATCGAGCCGCTCGCGGCACGCGAGCACGGCGCCGCTTACGCGGCCGACGGCAAGGGCATCAACAACGTGCTCGCCTACCCAGGGCTCTTCAAGGGCGCGCTCGAGGCGCGCGCCAAGCGCTTCACCGATGCCATGCTGATCGCCGCCGCGGACGCGATCGCAGCCCAGGCGCGCGACGACGAGCTGGTGCCGGATGCGCTCGATCGCGAGCTGCACGCAAAGGTCGCGGAGGCGGTGCGCCGGGCGGCGAGCGCCCCTTAAGGCACCGCGCGGCAGCGCGGCTCAGTACGGCAGGCCGAAGCGGCGATACGCCGCCGCGAGCAGCCATAGCGGCCCGATCAGGAGGAACTGCAGGTCCTTGAAGAAGGACGGGCGCTTACCCTCCGCCGCGTGGCCCACGAACTGCCCGATCCACGCCACCACGAAGATCACGAGCGAGCTCAGCCACAGCGGCCAGGGGAGCTGCGCGAGCGAGCGCGTCACGGCGAGCAGCACGAGGAAGGCGAGCAGCGCTCCGGCGGCGAGCGCCGGAGAGAGCGCGAAGTAGTAGACGAGCGCCGCGGCGGCGGCGAGCGTCGCCCAGTTGAGCCAGGGCGAGGCGGCCGGGAAGGCCGCCGGCACCGGAAGCGACCAGAGGAATCCCATCACCGAGAGCACGATCGGCGGAACGCACAGCCAGTGCAGGAGCTTGTTGGTTGGGTTCTCGTGGCTCGCGCCGTACTCGCCGAGCCATTCCGCCACGGTACGCATGCGTGGCGAGAGACGCTCTCAAGCGGCCATGAGGCCGCGGAGCTTGCCGAGCGCGCTCGACTCGATCTGACGGATGCGCTCGGCGGACACGCCGTACTTTTCCGCCAGCTCGTGCAGCGTCGCCTTGCTGTCGTCCGACATCCAGCGCTGCTCGACGATGTCGCGGCTGCGGGCATCGAGCCGCGCGAGCGCGCTCTTGAGCCGCGTCGCGCTGTCATCGGCGCTCTCCGCATCCTCGACCGAGACGGCCGGATCGGCATCCGGCGCCGGCAGGTAGGCGGCGGGACTGTAGCTCTCTTCGTCGTCGGCCTCGGGGGCGGGGTCGAACGACAGGTCACGCGCCGCGAGGCGCTTCTCCATCTCGGTGACCTCGCTTATCGTGACGCCCAGGTCGCGCGCCACCGCGGCGGTCTCCTCCGCCGACAGCCAGGTGAGATTCTTCTTCAGGCGCCGCAGATTGAAGAAGAGCTTGCGCTGCGCCTTGGTGGTGGCGATCTTCACCAGCCGCCAGTTGCGCAGCACGTACTCGTGGATCTCGGCGCGGATCCAGTGGACCGCGAAGGACACCAACCGCACGTTGAGCGTCGGATCGAAGCGCTTCACGGCCTTCATGAGCCCGACATTGCCTTCCTGGATCAGGTCTCCCACCGGCAGCCCGTAGCCGCTGTAGCCGCGGGCGATGTGCACGACGAAGCGCAGGTGCGACAGCACCAGCTGCCGCGCGGCGGTGAGATCGCCCTGCGCGCGGAAACGCTCGGCGAGCGCGCGCTCTTCCTCGCGCGAAAGGACCGGGATGCGGCTCACCCGCTCGAGGTAAGCGTCGAGACTACCGAGTGGGCCGGCAAGGGCCTGGTCGCCCATACGGGCAACCAATGCAGTGCTGGTCATCAGATCTCCCGTGGATTGGTTGGGCATTCTAGCAGTCGCGTAATTAGAGTGCTAAAGGCCCCGGAAGTTCCCCCGGAGGCCGGCCGATAAGCCTTCGCGGTCAATAGCTTGGGCGCGCCTTCCCCTCGGCACATCCCCCATCCGGGAGAACCCGGGGTTCCTCGTCCGGCCACGCCTGGATTAGAGTCGGCCTCATGATCAGTCTGTCCGCGCTCGCACCGGCAATCCTCGTCGCCGCCGTGATCGTCTTCCTGGCGAGCTCGGTCATCCACATGGCGCCGCTCTGGCACAAGAACGACTTCCCGAAGATGCCGCGGGAAGAGGAGGTGCTGCAGGCGCTGCGGCCGTTTGCCATTCCACCGGGGGATTACTTCCTCCCGCGCCCCGGCGGGCGGGAGGAGATGAAATCGCCCGAGTTCAAGGACAAGCTCGCCAAGGGACCCGTCGCGGTGATGACCGTCCTGCCGAACGGGATGTTCCATATGACCAGGAACCTCGTGCAGTGGTTCGTGTTCCTGCTGGTCGTCAGCTTCTTCGTCGCCTACATCACGAGCCACGCGCTCGAGCGCGGTGCGCCCTATCTCAAGGTGTTCCAGATCGCCGGCGCCACCGCCTTCGTCGGCTACTCGCTCGCGCTGTGCGAGCTTTCGATCTGGTACCGCCGCTCGTGGAATCTCACCGTCAAGGCTGCCTTCGACGGCCTCATCTACGGTGTGTTGACCGCCGGAGCCTTCGGCTGGCTCTGGCCCCGCTAGAGGCGTAGCGCGTCACGCGCGCGGCACTTTGTGACCGAGCCCGCGCGGCGCGGCTCGAAAAGTTAAGAGTGCGTCACGCCGGCATGACATAAGGGGTGATTTGATACACTCAAACGAATTCGAGCCTCCGGGAGGCGTTTGGTCGATGAATCCGCGTCGTGGCACTTGGATCCTGGCACTCGCGTGCCTGCTCGCCGCGGGAGCAGCGGCCGCTCAGAACCAGGGACAGGCGGTGCGTGTAAAGCTCGAACGCGCCTCCAAGGAACCCGCGTTGCGCTCCAGCGCGGCGCTGGTGCTCGATGCCACCGGCTCCGCGGTGCTCTATGCGCGGCGCTCCGATGTGGCGATGCCGATCGCCTCGATCACGAAGCTGATGACGGCTCTCGTGGTGATGGACGCCGGGCAGCCGCTCGATGAGACCCTCGAGATCACGGCCGAGGATGTCGCCCACGGCAGGGGTGTAGTCTCGCGGCTGACTCCCGGCGTCGAGCTCTCGCGCGGCGACCTCATGCACCTCGCCCTCATGGCATCCGAGAACCGCGCCGCTCACGCGCTCGGGCGCAGTTACCCCGGGGGCCTCGAGGCGTGCGTGGCCGCCATGAATGCCAAGGCACGTGAGCTCGGCATGACGACCTCGCGCTTCGTCGAGCCGACCGGCCTCTCGGACGAGAATGTCGCGAGCGCCGAGGATCTCTCCAAGCTCGTGATGGCGGCGGCCAAGGTGCCGGCCATCCGCGAGTACTCCACCGATACCAGCTACGACGTGCGCGTCGGACGGCGCGTGCTCACCTTCCGCAGCACCGACTCGCTCACCTCGAAGCCCGATTGGGACATCGTCGTGCAGAAGACCGGCTACATCGCCCAGGCCGGCCGCTGCCTCGTCATGCAGACGATCATTGAGGCACGCACCGTGGTGATCGTGCTGCTCAACTCCTACGGCAAGCGCACCCGCGTCGCCGACGCGCGCCGCATCCGCCGCTGGATGGAGAGCTACGAGCACCTGCACGGCGAGACCCGCTCGCCGGCCGAGAGCGCCGCCGCCGCGCCCGCCGCGACCTGAAGCGGCGTCGCAGGCGGCAAAAGCCGCGCCTTTTGCCGCCGCCAACGAAGGCACTGTCCGAAAAACGGCCGCAGGCCAGTTTTTCCCATTGACTAGGCGCGCGGCTCGATGCGGGAGAGATGCCGCGCGGCCGAGATCCACGCCCCGAGCCAGCCGAGCAGCGCGCCCGCCCCGAGCAGCACGCCGATTTCGGCGGGCGCGGGGCCGCGCAGCTGGAAATGGCTGCCGTAGAGCCGCGCCAGCTTGTCGACGGACTCCCCGAGCAGCCCGACCGCCACAGCGATGATCGCCCACGCGAGCAGCGCACCGCCGAGGCCGTAAAGCATTCCGGTGTAGAGGAACGGACGGCGCACGAATGAGTTCGAGCCCCCGACCAGCTTGATCACCTCGATCTCGGCGCGGCGACCGGCGATCTCGAGGCGGATGGTGTTGCCGATCACGGCGAGCACCCCGACCCCGAGCAGCGCCGCAGCGATCAGCAGCAGCTCCCGCAGCACCTCGAGGATCGCGTTGAAACGCTCGACCCACTGCGCATCGACCTGCACCAGCTCGACCTCCGGCCAGGCGCGGAAATAGCCGCGCAGCCTGTCGAGCGCCGCCGCCGAGCTCGCCTCGGCGCGCGGCCGCACGTGCAACACGTGCGGCAGAGGATTCTCCTTGAGCGCCGCGAGCGCGTCGCCGAATCCCGAGTAGTTACGGAAATCCTCGAGGCCCTTGTCAGCGGGAATGAGCTGGACCTCGGCGACGTCGGGGCGCGAGCGCGCGGCGACGGCGAGCTGCTGCGCCTTGGCGAGCGGCACGTCGGTATGCAAGTACACCGACAGGTCGATGGCGTTGCCGAAGTTGCCGGTCGCGGCCTGCGCATTGGTGACGAAGAGCCTCAGGCTCGCAGGCAGCGCCAGGGCGAGCGCGATCACCAGCAGCGTGAGGAAGGTCGACACGGGGCTGCGCAGCAGTCGCCCGAGCGAGCCCAAGAGCGCCTGCAGGTGGCCGACGCCGAGGCTCATCGGCTTGCCACCACGCTCGGCAGCGAGTCCGGCACGCCGCCTCCCTGTAGCTGACCCGCTTCGAGCGTGATCACGCGCTGGCCGAACTCGCGCACCAGGTGCAGGTCGTGGGTCGCGACCACCACCGTGACGCCGACGTCCTGGAAGCGCCGGAAGAGGCGCATCACCTCGAGCGACAGGTCCGGATCGAGATTCCCGGTCGGCTCGTCCGCGATCAGGAGCGGCGGCTTGCTGACCACCGCGCGCGCGATTCCGACGCGCTGCTGCTCGCCCACCGAGAGCTCGATTGGCAGGGAGCGCTCGCGCCCGAGGAGCCCGACCTGGTCGAGCGCGGCGCGCACCCGTTTGTCGATCTCCTTGAGCGGCGCCCCGGCCACCGCGAGCGGCAGCGCCACGTTGTCGAACACCGGCCGGTCGGCGAGCAGCCTGTGATCCTGGAACACGACGCCGATGCGGCGGCGGAAGGCGGCGATGTGCCGCGGTTTGAGCGCGCGCGTGTTCTTGCCGTTCACCACCACCGCGCCGCGCGTCGGCCGCTCGAGCAGCGCGATCAGCTTCAGCACCGTGCTCTTGCCGGCGCCCGAGCGGCCGGTGAGGAACACCATCTCGCCGTTGTGGATGGCGAAACTGACGTTGTCGAGGGCTACGCGCCCGTTCGGATAGCGCTTGACGACGCGCTCGAAGACGATCATGGCGTGCGCGCCTCGGCGGACCCCGCCCCGGGGCCCTCGACCAGGGCCGCGGCGAAGGCCGCGGCGTCGAATGCGCCGAAATCCTCGGCGCTCTCGCCGACGCCGATGAAGCGGATGGGGATGCCGAGCTCGAGCGCGATGGCGATCACGATGCCGCCCCTGGCGGTGCCATCGAGCTTGGTGAGCACGAGCCCCGTCACGCCGACCGTCGCGTGGAACTGCCGCGCCTGGGAGAGGGCGTTCTGGCCCTGGTTGGCATCGAGCACCAGCAGCACTTCGTGCGGGGCGGAGGCGTCCGAGCGCTGAATGACGCGGCGGACTTTCTTCAGCTCCTCCATGAGGTGCGACTGGCTGTGGAGGCGTCCCGCCGTGTCGGCGAGCACGACGTCGCAGCCGCGGGCGCGCGCGGCCTCGAGCGCATCGAACATCACCGCGCCCGGGTCCGCCCCCGGGAGCTGCGCCGCGAACTCGGCCCCCGAGCGCTCGGCCCACACTTTGAGCTGCTCGATGGCTGCGGCGCGGAACGTGTCACCCGCGGCGAGCAGCACGCTCAAGCCCTCGTCGGCGCAACGCCGCGCGAGCTTGCCGATGGTGGTGGTTTTCCCTGAGCCGTTGACGCCCACCACCAGGATGACGAAGGGCTTGTGCGCCCGATCGATTACCAGGGGCCGCGCGCACGGGGTGAGAATCGCGCCGATCGATGCGCGCAGCGCGCGGATCAGCGCGGCGGAGTCGGCGAGCTCGTTGCGGGCGACGCGCCCCTTGAGGTCCTCGAGGATGCGCGCGGTCGCCGCGACGCCGACGTCGGCGGTGAGGAGGCGCGTCTCGAGCTCCTCCAGGATCCCGGCGTCGATGCGGCGGCCCCCGACGAGCTCGGTAAGATCGCGCGTCAGCCAGGAGTCGCCGCGATTTAAGCGCTGGCGCAGCCGTGCAAGGAACCCCGGCCGCTCGGCCGGGGTGGGGGCGGCATCTTTGGGGGCGCGTCCGGACATCGCGCCCATTGTAGCGGGCCTAAGGCGCGCGCTGCGGCGCCGCCCCCGGAGCGCGCGCTTTGGGGGCGCTCACGGCTGGATCACGGTGGACGGCGTCGTGGTGGTGATGGCGATCTCTTCCCCGCCGGACAAGGCGAAGCTGATCGCCTCGCCCTGCATCTCGAGGGTCACGGCTGGCACCTTGAAGTCGATGATCGAGCCGTGATCGCCCTGGATGAAGTTCACGTAGGCGCGGAAGCCGGGCGGCGAGCCGGTGGTGTTGAGAAGCGGCCCGGGTGCAGCCGGGGCCGGTATCCGCGTCAGCGCCTCCGCCGTGAGTCCGGCGGGCGCGTAGAGCGAGGCCGTGATCAGCGCCTCGGTGGCCGAGTTCGGCACGACCTGGTCCGTGCAGCCATCCGCGGGCGTGGTCGGATTGCAGTTCGCGGGCTGTGGCGTGCTGCCCACGACCTGCAGCAGGTGGATCGGATGGAGCGCCGTCGCCTGCGCGATGAAGTTGACCGGGTCGCCGGAGTCGACGACCGTCTGCGTGTCGCGGAAGAACTGCGCGTATAGCGTCGTTCCGGGCAGCAGGCCCTTGGCCTCGAGCCCGGCATTGATCTCCGGGGCGAAGCTCGGCGAGTCCTCGAGCAGCCGCGTGACGACGCCGCCCGGGTTGGCGAGCGTTGCCGTGATCACATCGGTCGCCGGAACGACCGCCATCAACACCCCGCCGACGATCGCCCCAAGCGAGTGTCCGAGGTAGTGCAACGGCGCCGGGCCCAGCGTGCTCGCCGTGACGCCCGCGCTGGCCGGGACCGTGAGGCCGGGAAGGGCGAGCTCGAAGGTCACGAGGTCCGCCGGCGCCTCACGCAGGTTGTCACGTGAGGTGAGCGCGCTCGTGAGGTTGATGAAGTGCGAGCCCGACGGATCGATCGTTCCCGGCGTGATGAGCTCGAGATCGAAGGTGCGCTCGATCGACATCTGGGTCGTCGGCAGGCCGAGCCCGGCATACACGGGGTTGGCCGCGCTCGCGTACAGCGGGTCGGTCGTGTCGGTCACGCCGTGCAGCGGCAGGTCGATCGCCACCACCGCCACGCCCTTCTGCGCGAAGCCGTCCGCCACCCCGATCATGTCCTCGCGACTGCGCGTGATGCCGTGCTGGAAGATGAGCACCGGCCACGGGCCGGGGACGGCGAGCGGCACGCTCATCAGGATCGGGATCTGCAGGTTCTGGGTCGCCACGGGCAGCGGGTTGTAGCGCGTGACAAAGGTGCTGCTCGGGTCGAGCGGGAACGGCGGTGCCTGCCACGAGCCGGTCAGCGGCGCCGACTTGCTCAGGTAATAGGGAATGGTGAGGACACCCACGTAGATGTTGGCCGCGCCCGCCCCGCCAAAGGTCTTGGTCGTGAGCTGCGTCCCCCCGAGGATCGCCGGTTGCACCTTGATGCTCGGTGCCACCACCTTGGCGGTCGCCGCGGTCTTCGCGTACAGGAGCTCCAGCGTGTCGGCGGTCGACTCGGTCGTGAAGCTGAACGACAGCACGATGTTGGCCGGGTTGAGACTGTTGGCGAGCGCCGGAATCGCTTTGGCGAGCGCTGCTGCGATCGCCAGGTGCGCTCCGGTCAGCTGGCAGACGCCGTTCAGTGTGGCGTTGGTGATGCTCGGGCACGTCGGGCCGCCGGAGGCGAGCGCCGCCTTGATGAGGGCGTAGTCGGTATCCGGCTGGGCGGCATTGCCGGAGACATCCTGGATCCCGTTGGTGAGGAACACCAGGTAGCCGGTGCCGGTCTTGCAGTTCGCGCCGAGGAACTGGCCGCCGCTGATGCAGGTGCTCGGCATCAGCGGATGGAGCGGCGTGATCTCGAGGATCAGCGGGCCGACGCCCGTATCGGTGGCGGAGGCGGCGGAGAAGTCCACGCCCATGGAGAGCGGGGCGCCGAGCACCCCGGTGGTCGCCTTGGTGTCGTTGTCGGTGACTACCGGGACGATGATGACCGTGGCGGGCGTGAAGGTTGCCGGGTTGAGCGGCGTGCTGAAGTTCTCACGGATCACCGCGGTAGTCGAGAAGCCGTCGAGGGCGTTGACCGCCGCCTGGTTGGGCTCGAGCGCGTTCGGCGGCTGGATGTTGAGAGTGCCGTCCATCGAGCCGGCGAAATAGAGATCCGTCGGGTAAGGCAGCTGCCCGGTGCTCAGGTTGAAGAAGGCGGTGGCGGCCGCGGGCGTCGGCGGCGGCGTTGCGCCACCGGGGTTGCCGTTCAAGGCGTCGGTGTTGGTCGGGCCAATGGTGTCGTTGTGGGTAGTGCAGCCGCCGGCGAGCAGCGCAAGCGCGAGAATTCCGGCCGCAGTGAGGTTTCGCATATCCCTAGAACTCCTAAACTCTTCAGACCGCTTGGGCGCTGCGCCCTTCAGGGGTCGCTCACGCCGCGGTCCGTATTCTTCGAATAGGTGCGAGCTACGTTATTGCAGGCTGCCCCACCGGTCGCGACCCCTCCCGCCGGTGCTGTTTGAGCGCTTCTGGACGAGGCGACCTAGAGTACGCTTACGGCGAGAAGCGTGGCAAGGTGCACGCCCTTTCAGGAAACGCCGTGGCCTCGAGCCGGAAGTCTGCCACCCGCAGCGGCACACCCGCCGCGCGCGGAAGCCAGGCGCGCGTGCTCCGCATCATCGGCGGGAGCTGGCGCGGGCGCAGGCTGCGCTTCCCGGGGGTGGCGCTCATCCGGCCGACCCCCGACCGGGTCCGCGAGACGCTCTTCAACTGGCTCGGCGCGCGTGTGGTGGGCGCGCGCTGCCTCGACCTCTTCGCGGGCAGCGGGGCGCTCGGGCTCGAGGCTCTGTCGCGCGGCGCCGCCCACGTGACCTTCGTCGAGCGTGACGGAGCCGCGGTGCGCGAGCTCTCCGCGCGCCTCACCGAATGGGGCGCCCGCGACGCGCGGGTAGAGCGCGCCGATGCGATCGGCTTTCTCGCTCACCGCCCGCAGCCCTTCGACATTGCGTTCCTCGATCCCCCTTTCGCCTCGGGGCTGCTCGAGGAGGCGGCCGCCCTCCTCGAGGGCAAGGGCTGGCTGAGCGAATCGGCGCTCATCTATGTGGAATGCGGTGCGCGTGAGGGTGTGCCGCCGCTGCCGGGGCGTTGGCGGCCGCTCAAGGCGAAGCGCGCGGGGGAGGTCGGGTATCATCTGTACGCGCGGGGCCAGGCTTTAGGGGGGCTCGAGGCCTAATGAAGCTCAACGCGGTCTATCCGGGCACGTTCGACCCGATCACCAACGGGCACCAGGACCTGGTGCGGCGCGCGGCGCGCATGTTCGAGCGCGTGTACATCGCCATCGCCGCCAATCCCAACAAGACGCCGCTGTTCCCGCTCGCCGAGCGGGTGGACCTGGCGCGGCGGGTGCTGCACGACCTGCCGAACGTGGAAGTGCTCGGCTACTCGAATCTCACGGTCGAGTTTGCCCGCGAGCACGGAGTCGGCGTCATCCTGCGGGGCCTGCGCGCGGTGTCGGACTTCGAGTTCGAGTTTCAGCTCGCCAACATGACGCGCCATCTCGACCGCGACATCGAGACGGTGTTCCTCACCCCTCAGGAGCAGTTCACGTTCATCTCCTCGACGCTGGTGCGCGAGGTGGCGCTCCTCGGCGGCGACGTGCGCGAGTTCGTGCACCCGATCGTCGAGGCCGCGCTCAAGAAGCGCCGGCGCGCCTGAGGACGCGCACTGCGCGCCGCCTAACGCGCGCCGCGGGCGCGCGCCGCAGCCCGGCCGCGCTTCGGCCGCCGCTTTTTCCGGCCGGTGCCGCTCTTCGCTCCGGCGCGCCGCCGTTTGGCGATGCGCGGCAGGCGCACGCGCTCGGCGGGCGCCGGGAGGGTGCCGGCGCGCTCGAGCTCGAGCGCCCGCCACAGGTACCAGGCGGCGGCGCTGCGATAGGGCTTCCAGCGCTCGCCCCAGGCGGCGAGCACCTTAGGGTGCGGGAGCGTGCGCAGCCCGTAGGCGGCACGGAACCCGCTGCGCACTCCGAAGTCATCGACCGGCAGCACGTCGGGGCGGTCGAGGTGGAACATGAGCAGCATCTCCACCGTCCAGCGGCCGACTCCGCGCACCTGCGTGAGGCGCTCGATGATGGCCGCATCGTCGAGCTGCTCGAGTGTCGGACGGTCGGGAACGACCGCGGCGAGCGCCTTGGCCGCGAGGTCCTTGAGCGCGGCGACCTTCGCGTGGCTGAAGCCCGCGGCGCGCAGCTGCTGCGCCGGCGCGGCCAGCACCCGCTCTGGCGTGGGAAAGGAACCCTCCCCGCACGAGGCGACGAGACGCGCGAGGATGGTGTTGGCGGCAGTGCCGTTCAGCTGCTGATGCGCGATCGCCTGCGCCAGGATCTGAAAGGGCTCACAGCCCGGCTCGGGCGCGAAGCTGTAGGGGCCGGCGGCGCGGATGACGCCGCCGAGCACCGGGTCGACCTTCCTCAGGTGCCGCAGGATATGCGCGCTCATGCCTCTCTCTCACCCCTCACTTCTGACATGTGGGGCAATAGTACGTGGAGCGCTGCCCCTGGGTGACGGCGCGTACCGGCGTGCCGCAGCGGCGGCAGGGCTTGCCGGCGCGCTCGTACACGTACAGCCGCTGGCGGAAGTAGCCCGGCGAGCCGTCGGCGCGCAGGTAGTCGCGCAGCGTCGTGCCGCCCGCGCGGATCGCCGACCTGAGTACGGTGCGCACCGCGCGCACCAGCCGACCGGCCTCAGGTAGCGTCAGCGAGCGCGCCTGTCGCTGTGGACGGATGCGGGCGCGAAACAGCGCCTCGCTCGCGTAGATATTGCCGACGCCGACCACCAGGCGGCTGTTCATGAGCAGCTGCTTCAGCGCGACGCGCCGGCGGCGCGTGATCCGCCACAGGTAGCCCGCGTCGAAGGCGCGCCCGAGGGGCTCGGGAGCGAGCGCGGCGAGCAGCGGATGCGCCAGCGGGTCGCCGCGCACGTAGAGGAGGCTGCCGAAGCGGCGCGGATCGTTGAAGCGCAGCGCGAATCCTGAGTCGAGGACCAGATCGAAGTGATCGTGCGCGACACGCGGGCTGTCGGCCGGCACGACCCGCAGGTTGCCCGACATCCCCAGGTGCACGATGAGTGCGCCGGATTCGAGCCTGAGCAACAGGTATTTCCCGCGCCGGCCGGTCGAGACGATGCGCTGCCCCGCCACCCTGGTGGGCAGGCCCGCCGCTACCGGCCAGCGCAGCCGCCGCTCGTACACCTTGAGCGCGCGGATACGGCGCCCGCGCACGTACGGCGCGAGGCCGCGCCGTGTCGTCTCGACTTCGGGGAGCTCCGGCACGCGCCGCGACGCGCGCGGGGATTACTTGATCTTCGCCTCTTTGTAGGCGACGTGCTTGCGCGCTACGGGGTCGAACTTACGGACTTCGAGCTTGTCCGGATGCAGCCGCTTGTTCTTGGTCGTCACGTAGAAGTGGCCGGTTCCGGCCGAGGACAGCAGTTTGATCTTCTCGCGCATGAGTGTTTCTCCCGCTTCAGGCCCCTCAGAGCTTCACGCCCTGCGCGCGCAGCTCGGCGACGACCTTGTCGAGACCCTTCTTCTCGATCGTGCGCATGCCGTTGGTCGTGAGGCGCAGCGTCACCCAGCGCTTCTCGGTCTCGAGCCAGAAGCGCTGCGTGTGCAGGTTCGGCAGGAAGCGGCGGCGCCTCTTGTTGTTGGCATGAGAGACGCGGTTACCGACGGCCGGCTTCTTGCCGGTGATCTCGCAGACGCGGGACATACATACAACCTTGAGAGAAATCAGGTACTTAGGGGTCTCGCCGGACGGTCCGGCTCGACTCCGGGGCCGGGCTTTATACCAGCCCGGCGGCGGGATCACAAGGAGGCAGGTCCGCAACATCGCTGGTCCGCCCGGGCGCTCCGGCGTAGCGTACGGCGCACGGCGGGGTGGGGGAGCGCCTCCAGGACCGCCGAACAAGAACAAACCTTTCGATCCAACCAATCCTCCGGAGGGTCCCATCATGAAACGCGTGACTAGTATCGTTTGTGCGGCCGCTGCGCTGCTCGGCGTGAGCTCTCTCTCGGCCCCGCGCGCGGCGTTGGCCGACGGCCGCGACTGGAACGACGGGCCGGTCATCAATGTCGCCTCGATCCGCACCGTCGACGGCCACTTCGACGACTACATGCACTGGCTCGCGACGACCTTCAAGAAGACCCAGGAGGCGGCCAAGAAGGCCGGGCTCATCACCGGCTACCGCGTGATCGTGGTCGAGCCCCGCGGGCCGAACGACCCGGACATCTATCTCGTCGTCGAGTACAAGAACTGGGCCGCACTCGATAATCTCGGCGGCAAGCTCGACAAGATTGACGCCGAGGTGGAAGGCTCGGTGGAGGCGGCGGCCAAGTCCGAGGCGGACCGCGCCAAGATCCGCACCGTGCTCGGCTCGCGCACCGAGCAGGAAGCTATTCTCAAGTAAGGGTCGCGCCCGGGACGATCGGGACAGGCCCGCACCGCGGGCCTGTTCTTTTCAAGGGTGTCGGCCGGGGCGCTCACAGCAGACCGTGCTCGGAGAAGGAGAAGCACATCCCCTCGCCGATGATGAAGTGATCGAGCACGCGGACGTCGAGCAGGGCGAGCGCTTCCTTCAGGCGCCGCGTGATGAGCTCGTCCGCCTGGCTCGGCTCGAGCACGCCCGAGGGATGGTTGTGCGCGAAGATCACCGCGGCCGCGTTGTGGATGAGCGTCTGGCGCAGCACCTCGCGCGGATGGACGCCGGCGCGGTCGATCGTGCCGCGGAACAGCTCCTCGAAGACGATCAGCCGGTGGCGGTTGTCGAGGTACAGGCAGCAGAACACCTCGTAGGGCCGGTCGCGCAGCTGCGCGAGCAGGAAGGTGCGGGTCGTCTCCGGGCTCGCGAGCGCCGGTCCCACCCGCAGCGCCTCGCGAAAGTGGCGCCGCGCGAGCTCGAGAGCGGCCTTGAGCACCGCATAGCGCGCCGGCCCGATGCCGCGCCGGCGCGTGAGGAGCGAGCGCTCGGCGTTCAGGAGCTCGCGCAGCGAGCCGAGCTCGGCGATCAGCGTGCGGGCGAGCTCCACGGCGGACTGCCCGCGCGCTCCCGAGCCGAGGAGCACCGCGAGCAACTCGGCGTCGGAAAGCGCGTGCGCGCCGCGCTCGAGCAGCTTCTCGCGCGGCCGCTCGCCGGCGGGCCAGTGACGGATTGCCATCACGTTTGGTTCTAAGGGAAGGTGGGGCGAGTCTAAGGCCCGCTCGCCCGACTGGCAGGAGGGCATAAGCGCTCCGAACAGCGGGTTTTTCCCTGCGCTGTGCGCGCTGCGACTGTGGTTTGCGCGGTTCAGGCGCCGCGGTGAGATAATGTGCTTCGAGAGGCTCGTCCCCATGCAAGGCAAACGCATACTTCTCGGCGTCACCGGTGGCATCGCCGCATACAAGAGCCCCGACCTCGTACGGCGTCTGCGCGAGCGTGGCGCCGAGGTGCAGGTGGTGATGACGGCGGGCGCCCGTGAGTTCGTGACGCCGACGACCTTCCAGGCCGTCTCGGGCCGTACGGTGCGCACCGATCTGTGGGACGCCGCGGCGGAAGCGGCCATGGGACACATCGAGCTCGCGCGCTGGGCTGACGCCGTGCTGATCGCGCCGGCGAGCGCCGACTTTCTCGCGCGGCTCGCGACCGGCCGCGCCGACGATCTGCTCGCGACGTTGTGCCTCGCAACCGAGGCGCCGATTGCGGTGGCGCCGGCGATGAATCACGTGATGTGGGCGAATGCGGCGACACGCGCCAACGTCGCGCAGCTCGCTGCGCGCGGCGTCGTGGTGCTCGGCCCCGCCTCCGGCGACCAGGCGTGCGGCGAGACCGGCGAGGGGCGCATGCTCGAGCCGCTCGAGCTCGCCGAGGAGCTCCAGGCGCTGCTGGCGGCGGGCGGCGAGCTCGCGGGCCGGCGCGTGCTGGTCACGGCGGGCCCGACGCGCGAGCGCCTCGATCCGGTGCGTTTCATCAGCAACCGCAGCTCCGGCAAGATGGGCTTCGCGGTGGCGCAGGCGGCCCGGGCCGCGGGCGCGGAAGTCGTCCTGGTGAGCGGCCCGGTGAGCCTGCCGACCCCGCCGGGAGTGAGACGCATCGACGTCGAGAGCGCCGCCGACATGCTGGCGGCGGTGCTCAAGGAGCTCGCCGGCACGCAGGTCTTCATCTCCACGGCCGCGGTGGCCGACTACCGGCCGCTGCGCGCGGCGGCGCAGAAGATCAAGAAGACCAGCGATACGCTCGAGATCTCCATGGAGCGCACCCCGGACGTGCTCGCGACGGTGGCGGCGCGGCCCGACCGGCCTTTCGTGGTGGGCTTCGCCGCCGAGACCGAGTCGGTCGAGCAGAACGCGCGCACCAAGCTGATGAAGAAGAATCTCGACATGATCGCCGCCAACGAAGTCGGCGACGACAAGGCTTTCGACAGCGAGGAGAACCAGCTGATCGTGCTCGCCCGCGGCGCACGCTACGAGCTCGGCAGGGCCGGTAAGCTCGCGCTGGCGCGCGGCCTGGTTGCGCTCATCGCGCGCGAGCTCGCGGCGCGCGCCGACCGCTCCCAGCGCGGCACGGCGCTCGGCTGACCGCCCGCGTGAGCATCGCGGCACGCCGTGCGCTCAAGGTGCGCGTTCTCGATGCGCGCATCGGCGGCGAGTTTCCCTTGCCCGCCTATGCGACCGAGGGTTCGGCCGGCCTCGACCTGCGCGCCTGCACCGCGGCGCCGCTCACCCTGGCGCCGGGACGAGCCGAGCTCATCCCGACCGGGCTCGCGATTCACCTCGATGATCCCTCACTCGCGGCCGTCATTCTGCCGCGCTCGGGCCTCGGGCACCGCCACGGCATCGTGCTCGGCAATCTCGTCGGGCTCATCGACTCCGACTATCAGGGTCAGCTGATGGTGTCCTGTTGGAATCGCGGGGCGGAGCCCTACACGGTGACTCCCGGCGAGCGCATCGCGCAGCTGGTAGTGGTGCCGGTGGTGCAGGTAGAGCTCGAGGTGGTACCGGACTTCGTGACTTCCCCGCGCGGGGTGGGCGGCTTCGGGCACTCGGGCCGCGGCTGAGCGGCGCGCCGCTCCCGGGCCAATGCGTCAATCGGCCGAGTGCAGCGTGTGCAACTCGCGATAGCGCTCGATATCCGCCTGGAACTGGGCGCGCAGATTCGCTTCTTCCTGAGCGCCCTTCGCGAGGGCGCTCGTCTGCGTGTTCATCTCGTTGAGGGTGTGCACCAGGTTTTCCGCCACATCATCGGGCATGGGGCGCGCTCCCGGGGTGGCAGCGTAGGGACTAAAGGTCAGGGCACGAGCCTGCAGTGCGCTGAGCCGCGCCCTGAGGCTCTCTACGTACTGCTGCCCCGCGGCGCGCTGCGTCTTGAGCTGCTCGAGCCGCGCATCGCGCAGCGCCTCGATGTCCTTGACCGAGGTGTAGGTGGTGACGAGGAAGGTGTCGTGCTGCTTCTGCCTGATCACCTCGGCGCGTTCGCGTGCCTCCGCGGCGAGCTGTTCCGCGCTTTTCTGGCCTTCCAGGTGCCGCACGGGGACACCCTGGGCATTCATGATCTCGCGGTCCCTGCCCGCGTCCGGCGGCGGGACCTCATCGCTATAGTGGATCACACCCTGGTCGTCGACCCAGCGGAAGGTCGTCTTTGCCGACGAGCTCGACTGCTGGGGCGGGGCGGCAGACGCCGCAGCCGCAGCCAAGGCCGCAACGAGGAACAACGAAGAGACGCGCAGGTGCGCCGCCCGGACCGACATGCAGCTATCTTCGGCTGCGCACGCAGCGCTGGCAAGTCTCAGCGCGCGCCATAGCGCGCCCGATAAGCGCGCAGCTCGTCGAGCTGCCCGGCGGAAAGGCCCGCTTTGCCACCCACGGGCGCGGTGAGCGCCTCGATGAGGTCGGATAGTGTGACGATGCTCACACATTTGAGTCCCTCGCCGCGCTCGAGCTCCTGCACGGCGCTCAACTCTCCCTGGCCGCGTTCCTCGCGATCGAGCGCCAGCGCCACCCCGACGGGCTCGGCGCCTGCGCGCCGGATCAGCCCGAGCGACTCGCGCACTGCGGTGCCCGCGGTGATCACGTCGTCGACGACCAGCACGCGCCCATGGAGCGGTGCCCCGACCACGACTCCGCCCTCGCCGTGCTCCTTGGCTTCCTTGCGGTTGTAGGCATAGGGGACGCTGCGGCCGTAGTGCGTCGCGAGGGCGATCGCGGTGGCGGCGGCGAGCGGAATACCTTTGTAGGCCGGGCCGAAGAGCATGTCGAACTCGAGGCCGGAGCGCACGACGGCCGCCGCATAGCAGCGCCCGAGCACCGCCGCCGCCTCGCCGTCGCTGAAGAGCCCGGCGTTGAAGAAGTAGGGGCTGTCGCGGCCCGACTTGAGGCGAAACCGGCCGAAGCGCAGCGCTTCGCGCGCGAGCGCGAGCTCGATGAACGTGAGCTGATAATCCTGCATGTCATAATTGTTCGGCTTGCGAGTGATCACCGTCAATGTATGCGGCATCCGCTCGGCGGCGGCGAAGGGCCTGTTCCGCTGGCTGCGCCGCCAGCGGGCGGATTTCATCTGCCTTCAGGAGACGCGCTGCAGCGAGCAGCAGCTCACCGGGCACGACGTGCAGCTGCCGGGCTACCGGAGCTTCTTCTGCGAGGCCGAGCGCAAGGGCTACGCCGGCGTGGCGCTCTACACCCGTCATGCCGTGGACCGCGTCATCCGCGGCTTCGGCGTGCCGGAGTTCGACTGCGAGGGGCGCTACATCGAGGCGCGCATCGGGGATCTGTCGGTCGTGTCGCTCTATCTGCCGTCGGGCTCCGCGGGGCCCGAGCGCCAGGCCTCCAAGTTCCGCTTCCTGGACGCCTTCACGCCGCATCTCGCGCGGCTGCGCCGCGGGCGCCAGCGCTGCATCCTGAGCGGCGACTGGAACATCGCGCACTGCGCCATCGACTTGAGGAACTGGAGGTCGAACCAGAAGAACTCCGGCTTCCTCCCCGAGGAGCGCGCCTGGATGGATGAGCTCTTCGGACCGGCCGGCTACGTGGATGCCTTCCGCGAGGTGCGCAAGGGGCCGGACCTTTACACCTGGTGGTCGAATCGCGGGCAGGCGCGGGCGAAGAACGTCGGCTGGCGCATCGACTACCAGGTGGTGAGCGGCTCGCTCGCGGGTAAGGCGCGCGCCGCCTCCATATACAAGGAGAAGCGCTTCTCGGATCACGCCCCGCTCATCATGGACTACGATCTTTGAGCGTCACGCGCGCGGCGCCCGGAGCACGCCTCTCCGATCTGCTCGCGAGTCCCAAGATGCTCGCGATCCTGCTTCTGGCGGGGGCGTCGGGATTTCCCAACCAGCTCACCGAGAGCGCGTTGCAGGCCTGGCTCAAGGACGCCGGCCTCAGCAACACCGCGATCGGCGCGATGACGTACGTGGCGCTGCCGTACCTCCTGAAGCCCCTGTGGGCGCCGTTGATCGATCGCTACCCGCTGCCCTTCCTCGGCCGGCGCCGCGGCTGGATACTCGCGATGCAGCTGGCCATCGCCGCTAGCCTCGCGCTGCTCGCGTTCCAGAGCCCGGTCGCCTCTCTGACGGGCGTGACCGCCTGCGCCGCAGCGATAGTGTTCTTCTCGGCGACCCAGGACATCTCGATCGACGCCTACCGGACCGACGTGTCGCTGCCGAGCGAGCGCGGGCTGGCCGCCGCCGCCGCCAATTTAGGCTACCGCACCGTCTCCTACGGGGCGCTCGCCGTCGCACTGATCGTCGCCGATCACTTCGGCTGGCGGCCCGCTTATCTGATTCTCGCCGCCGCCATGCTGTTGTTCTGCGTCGCGACGCTGTACGCGCCGAGCACGCAGAATCGCTACCAGCCACGCTCGCTGCGCGAGTCGGTGATCGCACCGCTGCGGGAACTACTGGGCACGCCGAGCGCGCTCACCTTCATCGTCGTAGTACTGCTGTTCAAGATCGGCGACGCCTTCGCCAACAAGCTCTTTACGCCCTTCATGATGGACGTCGGGTTCTCCAAGACCGACCTCGGGGTCATCATCAAGCCGCTGTTCACCGCCGGCTCGCTCGTCGGCTCGGTGCTCGGCGGCGTGCTGATGGTGCGACTGGGATTGCTGCGCTCGATGCTGGGATTCGGCGTGTTGCAGGCCTTGAGCAACCTGCTCTACTGCCTGCTGGCAGCGGCGGGCAAGAGCTACGCCATCATGGTGATAGCGGTGTTCGTCGAGCACATGGCCGCCGCGTTAGGCAACATCGCGCTGGTAGCGCTCATCATGGCGCTGTGCGACGTGCGTTACAGCGCCTTCCAGTACGCGCTGCTCTCGGCGATCGCGCTTCTGCCGCGCTACAGCCTCGGGTATCCGGCCGGCTGGATCGCCGACCACGGCGGCTGGTACCTCTATTTCGTGACCAGCTTTGCGATCGCGCTGCCGGGACTCGCCATGGTGTGGCTGACGCGCGCGCGAATCGGCGCGCTCGAGCAGCTGCGCGCGCGGGAGCCGCCGTGAGCGCGCCGGAGCGCGCAGCCGAAGCCGGGGCGGTGCTCGACGTCGAGCGGGTCGTGTGCCGCGAGAGCGAGCTCGAGGCACACGGGGTCCGCGCCTTCACGATAGGCGAGGGCGACTGGCCGCTGCGGGGCTTCGTGGTGCGTGCCGGCGCGCAGCTGCGCGGCTACGTGAACCGCTGCCCGCACGCGGGCCATCCGCTGAACTTGCTGCCCGACCGGTTCCTGACCCCGGATGGCGCGCTGCTCTTGTGCTCGTCGCACGGCGCGCTGTTCGAGAAGCTCACGGGTTACTGCGTCGCGGGACCGTGCGCGGGCCGCTCGCTCACCCCCGTCCCGCTCGAGGTGCGCAGCGGGTTCGTAATGCTCGCGGACGGCGTGGATATTGCGGCGCTTAGTGAATCGGAAAAAATCGCCTAGCGGCGATTTTTTCGGACATCAGCTTCGTTGCCGGCCGCGAAAGGGCGCTGCAGACGCAGCGCGGCCTACGGCCCTTTCGCGGCCTGCGCAGACCGTTACTCGAACAGATCGATGCCGTCGAGCGGGCTCATGCGCAGGTCGCGATCCTCGTCCAGGTTCTCGGAGCCGCGGCTGTCCTCATCGCTCGCTTCGACGTCGACCGACCCGCTCCAGTCCTCGGGCGCCTCGGCCGCTTCCAGGCCGCCCTCGTCCCACTGGGCCTCCCAGTCCTCGACATCCATCTCCTCGACGGTGCCGTCGAAGTACTGAAGCTCGATGGTGCCGTCGTCATCATCGACGGCGACGACTTCGAACAGCTGGCCGCCGTTCAGGCGATACCAGTCGCCGATGCCAGGGTGAGGGGCCGTCATCGTCGCAACCTCCCGAGGCCCGCGCGCCGCAGCTGTTATGCTGGCGCCCTCGCGGGCCGTGGCGAACACTTCCGAAGAGGGGTGCCCGACGCAATTCATGTTGCGCTTCGCCCTTGGCGCTTTCAAGACGCAAAGCATCAATGTTCGAGCAGTCGCTGAAATTTTTTGTGGTCTTCTTCGTGGTGGTCGATCCGGTGTCGCTGATTCCGCTCTTCACCGGGCTCACGGCGGGGGCGAGCACCTCCTACAAGCGGCGCATGGCGCTCAAGGCCGTGACCATCTCGGCCGCGATCCTGCTGCTGTTTGCGCTCGGAGGTGCGGCGTTTCTGCAACTCATGGGCATCAGCCTCGAGGCGTTTCGCATTTTCGGCGGCTTGCTCTTGTTTCTGCTGGCACTCGAGATGGTGTTCGCGCGCGAATCGGGTACCCGCACCTCGAGCGACGAGGCCGCCGAGAGCCGCCGCCGCGCCGATATTTCCGTGTTCCCGCTGGCATTTCCCTTCATCGCGGGGCCGGGCGCCCTTGCCACCATCCTCCTGTGGTTCGGGCGCATCCAGCTCCCCGGCCAGGGGGCGCTGTTCGCGGGATTCATCGCCGCCGCCGCGCTCGTGCTGGCGATCGCGGTGGCGCTCTTGTGGGTCGCGGAGCCCCTCATGCGGGTGATCGGCGTCACCGGCGCCAACGTCGCGAGCCGCATCCTCGGGGTGATCCTCGGGGCGCTCGCGGTGCAGTTCGTGCTCGACGGCTTGCGGCAGGCGTTCGCCGCCAGCTGAAGTCCGCCCCTCAAGGGGCGCGGGCGAAGGCGAGATCCCATACCTCGTGCCCGAGCCGGGTACCACGCAGCTCGAAGCGCGTCGGCGCCCGCTCGGCGGGACGCTCCACGAAGCCGCGCTCGCCGGCGAGATTGCGCAGGTGCGGGGCAGCGCTCAGGCACGCGAGCATGTCCTGGGCGTACGGCTGCCAGTCGGTCGCGAGCCTGAGCACGCCGCCCGCGCCGAGCGCGCGCTCGATGAGCGCCACGAAGGACGGCTGAATGAGCCGCCGCTTGTGATGGCGCTTCTTCGGCCAGGGGTCCGGAAAGAGGATCAGGATCTCCGCGAGGCTGCCGGGGGCGACCTGCCGCGCGAGCACTTCGACCGCGTCGTGGCAGATGAGGCGCACGTTGGCGAGCTGCTCGCGCTCGAGCGAGAGCAACAGGCGGCCGACGCCGGGGCGGTGCACCTCGACGCCGAGATAGTCGCGCTCGGGATGCGCGCGCGCGAGCGCGGCGAGGTTCTCGCCGTTGCCGAAGCCGATCTCGAGCGTGCACGGCGCGTCGCGGCCGAAGAGCGCAGCGAGCGCGAGCGGCTGGCCGCGGTACTCGACCCCGTACTTCGGCCAGAGCGCCTCGAGCGCGCGCTGCTGCGCCGGAGTGATGCGCCCGGCACGCGTGACGAAGGAGCGGATCGGGCGCGGATACGCGGCGTCGGGCATGGGGCGATCTTACCGGGATGAAGCGACGCGGGCGTGCGGCGAGGCGCTCGGGCGGTGCGGCGGCGGCCGTGGTATAAGCCCGCGCGGCGATTCACGGAGCAATGTCCGCGAAAATCGTCTCGACGATTTTCGCCAATCAAAAAGTAAGGAGGACGAGATGTTGAGGAGTGCGGTCCTGGGCCTCCTGGCCCTGGTCGGAACAACGTGGGGTGCCGCGCAGGCGGAAGAACCCAAAGCCGCGGCGGCCGAGAAGGCGGGCGGCAAGACGGCCGAGTCGCAGGCCGAGCCGGCGGGCGAGGCGGGCTCGCTGATGCGCCTCTGCCACATCGACGTCAAGGGCGACTTGAAGGACGAGTGGAAGAGGCTGCCGGTGGCGCAGAGCTCGGTTACCGAGCATCACTTCGGCGCCGCCGGTAAGCCTTTCGACTACACCGCCACCGCCGGCACCCTCATCGTGCGCGACGACGAGGACAAGCCGATCGCGAGCATGGGGTACGTGGCCTACACCCGCAAGGGCGGCGAGCTGCGTCCCGTCACCTTCGCGTTCAACGGCGGGCCGGGCTCCTCCTCGCTGTGGCTGCACATGGGAGTGCTGGGACCGAAGCGTGTGGTGGTGTCCGATCCCACGCCGACGCCGAGCGCGCCCTACCGCACGGTCGAGAACCAGTACGGCCTCCTCGACAAGAGCGATCTCGTCATGATCGATCCGGTCGGCACGGGCTTGAGCCACGCCGTCTGCAACCACAAGGACGACGAGTTTTTCGGGGTCGATCCGGACATCGACTCCATCAGCCGCTTCATCGCGGAGTACGTGAGCGACAACAACCGCTGGACCGCACCTAAGTACCTGCTCGGGGAGAGCTACGGCACTACGCGGGGAGCTGCGATCGTCAATTACCTGCGCGCGCGCCGCTCGCTCGAGTTCAACGGCCTGATCCTGGTCTCGGTCGCGACCGACATCGAGGCGATCTTCGCCGAGCTCCCGGGCAACGACCGGCCCTACTCGGTGTACCTGCCGGGCTATGCGGCCGTCGCCTGGTATCAGAAAGCGCTCCCGCACCCGCCGGCCGCGCTCGAGCCCTTCCTCGCGGAGGTGCGCGCCTATGCGATGGGCCCGTACACGGCGGCGCTGCTGAAGGGCGATGGCTTGAGCGATGCCGAGCGCGATGCGGTCGCGGCGCAGCTGCACGAGTACACCGGCCTCTCGACCGAGTACCTCAAGTTCGCGAACCTGCGGGTCTCGGAGATCATGTTCGCCCACGAGCTTCTGAAGAACGAGCGCAAGTCGATCGGCCGGCTCGATGGGAGATTCGTGGGACCCACGCAGGATCCGCTCGCCAAGGAGGCGGACTACGATCCGCAGTCAGCCGCCATCGGCGCAGCCTTCACCGCGGCCTTCCTCGACTACTACCACGGCGAGCTCAGGTTCGGGCAGGGCAAGACCTACTACACCACCAACTTCGGCATCGGCGAGAAGTGGAAATTCACGCACAAGACCGATAACGGCGAGCAGCCGATCGTCAACTCAGGAGTGGATCTCGCCCAGGCGCTCGTGCAGGACCAGAACCTCAAGGTGCTGGTGCTGAACGGCTACTTCGATCTCGCCACGCCGTTCTCGGCGACCGAGTACATGATGGCGCACCTCGGCGTGCCGGCCGCGGCGAGCGCGCGCATCTCGATGAAGTACTACCCGGCCGGGCACATGATGTACGTGAATCCGGAGTCGATCGCCCGGATGAAGCGGGATCTCGACGAGTTCATCGATTCGACCGACCATCTGTGACCGGCAGCACCATCTGGGCACGGAGGCCCGGATGGTTGTCGAGCAGCTGGAGCACGCCGCCGTGGAGCTTCGCCACGGCGTCGACGATCGAGAGGCCCAAGCCGACTCCCGGAGTGCCGCGGCTGGCGTCGCCGCGGAAGAAGCGCTCGGTCACCTTGGGCCGGTCGGCTGCGGCGATTCCCGGGCCGTTGTCGGCCACCTCGATCGCGACCGAGCCGTCGTCGCGCTTGTCCACGCGCACCTGGATGGCGCCGCGCTCGGGGACGCACTTGAGCGAGTTGTCGATCAGGTTGCTGAGCGCCTGCGCGAGCAGCACCGGGTCGCCGGCGACCGGCGCGACGCCTTCGGACTCGAACGAGAAAGCGACGCCCTTCTGCTCGGCGGCCGGCTCGTAGAACTCGACCACCTCGGCGGCGACGCGCGCGGCATCCACCTGCACGAAGCCCGAGCGGCGCGCCCCGGTGTCGAGCTCGGCGAGGCGCAGCAGCGCCGCGAAGATGCTCATCACGCGGTCGACGTCGGCAACCGCCGCATCGATGCCGGCGAAGGTCTCGGCGGGCTCGGGACGCGTGAGCGCGAGCTCCTCGAGGCGCGAGCGCAGCTCGGCGAGCGGGGTGCGCAGATCGTGGGCGATGGAGTTCGAGACGTCGCTGATGCCGTGGATCAGCCGCTCGATGTGGTCGAGCATCCCGTTGATGGTCTGCGAGAGCGTATCGAGCTCATCGCCCGCCCCGGACGCCGGCAGCCGGCGGCGCAGGTCTCCGCCCATGATGGCGGCGGCCGTCGTGCGGATGCCCTGCACGCGCTCGAGCAACTCGCGTCGCATGAGCAGTGCGCCGGCGACACCGACGACGAAAAGGAAGGTGACGGCAGCAGTCAGACCCCAGGCGAAACGGCGCTCGAGCGGCTGGAACAGCGCCAGGTCGCGCCCCACGAGCAGGTGGTAGCCGCCTGGGAGCGTGCGCTGCACCAGCCCCATGCCGGCCGGGTGACCCGGGAGACTCACCGTCACCGCGTGGTTGCCCTGCTGCTCCGGGATGTTCGGCGGCCAGCTGTCGAGGTTGCCCGCGAGGCGGCGATAGCTGCTGTCGGTCAGCAGCAGCGCGCGCTCACCGGCGATCTGCATGGCGATGCGCTCGTCAATGCGCGCGGTGAGTCCATCGACACCGTCGCGGTCGAACACCGCCGTGAGCCGTTGCGCGTCGTCGAGCAGAAACTCCTCGCGCGCGGCATAGATGGTGACATTCCAGGTGTACCAGAGCGTCACAGCGAATGCGGCCAGTGCCGCCAGCCCGAGCAACAGATAGCCCAGCGCCCAGGTGAGCGCCGAGGAGTGCATCAGCCTGTTCCAGCTATTCATGGTCGCTCAGCATATAACCGGCGTTGCGTACCGTGCGCACCAGCGGACGCTCGCTGTCGAGCTCGATTTTCTGCCGCAGCTTGGAGATGTGCACGTCGACCACGTTGGTCTGCGGGTCGAAGTTATATTCCCACACCGCCTCGAGCAGCATGGTGCGTGTCACCACCTGGTTGGCGTGGCGCATGAGGTACTCGAGCAGCTTGAACTCGCGTGGCTGCAGTGTGACGGCGCGGCTGCCGCGCGTCACCCGGCGGGACAGCAGGTCCATGCGCAGGTCGCCCACCTGCAGGACGCGCTCGGAATCGCTGCCGGAGTTGCGGCGCCCGAGCGCGTCAACCCGCGCCAGCAGCTCGCCGAAGGCGAACGGCTTAGTAAGGTAATCGTCGCCCCCCGCGCGCAGGCCCTTGATGCGCTCATCCACCGCATCGAGCGCGGAGAGGATCAGGATCGGCGTGCGGTTGCCCGCCTTGCGCAGCGCCTCGATGATCCCCAGGCCGTCGATGTTGCCGGGGAGCATCCGGTCCATGACGATCACGTCATGCGGCTCGCTGGCCGCGAGAAACAGGCCGTCGCGGCCGTTGCCGGCGTGCTCGACGGTGTGACCCGCCTCGCGCAGGCCCTTGGTGACGAAGTGCGCGACGCGCTCGTTGTCCTCGACCAGCAGGATCTTCATGGCGCGCTCGCGGCGCCGCCGGGCGCGCTCAGGGTCTCGCGGCCGGGCTCATGGTGGGGGTGCTTGCGCGCCCAGCGGACCGACAGCTGGTCGAGGTACAGGTAGATCACCGGCGTCGTGAACAGCGTCAGCATCTGGGAGAGGACCAGCCCGCCGACCATTGTATAGCCGAGCGGCTGACGCAGCTCCGAGCCGGTGCCGCGTCCGAGCATGAGCGGCAGGGCGCCGAGGATGGCCGCCATGGTGGTCATCATGATCGGCCGGAAGCGCAGCAGGCACGCCTTGCGGATCGCCGCCTGCGGCTCGAGCCCCTCGTTGCGCTCGGCGTGCAGCGCGAAGTCCACCATCATGATGCCGTTCTTCTTGACGATGCCGATGAGGAGAATGATGCCGATCACTCCTACGATCGACATGTCGAAGTGAAAGACCATGAGCATCAGCACCGCGCCCACGCCGGCCGAGGGGATGGTCGAGAGAATGGTCAGCGGGTGGATGTAGCTCTCGTAGAGCACGCCGAGAATGATGTAGACCACCAGCAGCGCCGCCACGATCAGCAACGGCGTCGACTTCAGCGAGGCCTGGAACGCCTGCGCCGTTCCCTGGAAGGTGCCCGAGACTGAGGCCGGCATATGGATCGAGGCGGTGACCCGCTCGATCGCCTTGACCGCATCGCCGAGCGCCGCGCCGGGCGCGAGATTGAAGGACAGCGTCACCGCGGGGAACTGCCCCTGGTGATTGATCGACAGGTAGCTGGTGTGGCCGGTGTCGTAGCGGGTGAAGGTCCCGAGCGGCACCTCCTGCCCCGTCGTGGGCGATTTGATGTAGATCTTGTTGAGCGTGCCCGGCTCGCCGAGCAGCGCAGGGCTCACCTCGAGCACCACGTGGTAGCTCGCGAGCTGGGTGAAATACTGCGTTACCTGCCGCTGCCCGAAGGCGTCGTACAAGGTGTTGTCGATGAGCGCCGGCTGGATGCCGAAGCGCGCCGCCTGGTCGCGGTCGATGACCAGCGACAGCTTGGTGCTGCTCGACTGCTGGTCGGAGGCGACGTCGGTGAGCTGCGGTAGCTTCTTCAGCTGCGCGAGCAGGCGTGGCGCCCACTCGTTGAGTTCCTCGAGATTCGCGTCCTGCAGGGTGTACTGGTACTGGGTGCGCGAGGTGCGGCCGCCGACATTGAGGTCCTGCGCCGCCTGCAGGAACACCGTGCCGCCGGGCACCGCGGCGATCTTCCTGCGCAGCCGCGTGACGACCTGATCCGCCGTCACATCGCGCTCCTCGCGCGGCTTGAGCCCGAGAAACACGAAGCCGTTATTGAGCGGTTGGCTTCCACCGACGAAGGCGGCCCAACCCGCGACCGCAGGATCATCCCCGATCACTTTCATGAGCCGACGCTCCAGGCTCACCATCTCATTGAAGGACACATCCTGCGGCGCATCGGTGACTCCGGCGAGGACGCCGGTGTCCTGCTGCGGGAAGAAGCCCTTGGGTACGACTACGTAGAGCAGCACTGCCGTGGCCACCGTGGCGAGGAAGGTGATCAGCGTGGCGCGCTGGTGGCGCAGCACGAAGTCGAGTCCACGCGCGTAGTGCTCGATCAGCCACTGAAAGCCGCGCTCGAGCGTCAGGTAAAGGCGCCCGTGGCTCACGTGCCGCTCGTCGCGCAGGAACAGCGCGCCCATCATGGGCGAGAGGGTGAGTGAGACGATCGCGGAGACCGCGATGGTCATGGTCACGGTGACGGCGAACTCATGGAACAACCGGCCGACGAGACCGCTCATCAGCAGCAGCGGAATGAACACGGCTACCAGCGAGACGCTGATCGACACGATGGTGAAGCCGATCTCGCCCGCGCCCTTGATGGCCGCCTCCAGGGGCGGCAGCCCCGCCTCGATGTGCCGGTAGATGTTCTCCAGCATCACGATGGCATCGTCGACGACGAAGCCGACCGCGATGGTGAGCGCCATCAGCGACAGGTTGTCGAGGCTGTAGCCGACGACGTACATGAGCGCCGCAGTACCGAACAACGCGAGCGGCACGGTCACGCCGGGAATCGCCGTGGCCCAGAAGTTCCTGAGGAACAGGAAGATCACCATCACCACCAGGCAGATCGCCAGCAGCAGCGACATCTCGACGTCGTTGACCGAGGCCTGGATGGTGACGGTGCGGTCGATCACCTGGTCGAGCTTCAGCGACGGCGGCACCGAGGTCATGATGTGCGGCAGAGCCGCCTTGACCTCCCGCACGTCGTCGATCACGTTGCTGCCAGGCAGCTTGTGGATGAACAGCAGCACCCCGGCCCGGCCGTTCTGGAAGGCGACCGACTGGGTGTTCTCCGGACCGTCGATGGCCACTCCGATGTCCTTGATGCGTATCGGTGCGCCGTTCTTGTAGGCGACGACCACGTCGTTCCACGGCGCCGCTTTCAGCAGTTGGTCGTTGTCGTAGATGGTGTAGTTGTGCAGGGCGCCGGTGATCTCGCCCTGGGGGGAATCGACGGTCGCCGTGGTAATGAGATTGGCGACGTCCTCCAGCTGCAGCCCGACCGCGGCGAGCTTCACCGGGTCGACCTGTATGCGCACCGCCGGCTTTTGCTGGCCGCCGACGCCCACGTTCGCGATGCCCGGCAACTGCGAGAGCTGCTGAGCGATCACCGTCTCGGCGTAATCGTCGACCGCGGTCATCGGCAGTACGTCCGAGTGCACCGCGTAGATGATGATCGAGTAGTCCGCCGGGTTGTACTTGCGGTAGGAAGGGGGCGAGGGCAGGTTCTTCGGCAGCTGGCCACCGGCGGCGTTGATGGCCGCCTGGAC
>JASHQW010000256.1 GCA_030038875.1 Gammaproteobacteria bacterium
ATCCCGCCAGACACGCTGATAGTCCCCCTGCAGCTGCGGCGCCTTGAGCGCAAAGCGCGTCGGGCGAATCACGGCGCGCGTCTCGAACATGAATGCCATGGTGTTGGCGATATGCAGCGGACGCGAGGTATCGGCGCGCATCGCCTTCTGCCAGCTTGCCGCATCCGGCCCGTGTCCGCTCATCGAGTTGTGGAGCGAGGCGCCGCCGGGTGTGAAGCCTTCCGCCTTGGCGTCGTAGCTGCCGGTGATCAGGCCCATGAACTCGCTCGCCACATTGCGGTGGAACCACGGCGGCCGGAACGTGTCCTGCATGACGAGCCAGCGCGGTGGAAAGATCACGAAGTCGATCGAGTCGACGCCCGCTGTGTCGCTCGGCGACTGCAGCACAAGAAAGATCGACGGATCGGGGTGGTCAAAGCTGACCGAGCCGATGGTGTTGAAGCGGCGCAGGTCGTACTTGTACGGAGCGAGGTTCCCGTGCCAGGCGACCACGTCGAGCGGCGAGTGACCGATGCGCGCCGTCCACAGCTGCCCGGCAAACTTCTCGATGAGCTCGAAGTCGCCCGCGCGATCCTCGTACCAGGCGACCGGCGTCTCGAAGTCGCGCGGATTAGCGAGCCCGTTCGAGCCGATGGGACCCAAGTCCGGCAGGCGGAACGGTGCCCCGAAGTTCTCGCACACGTAACCGCGCGCCTCGCTTCCCAGGAGCTCCACGCGGAAGCGCAGCCCCCGCGGGATGACCACGATCTCCTGCGGCTCGGCCTCGAGACGGCCGAGCTCGGTCAGGAAGCGCAGCGCTCCGAGCTGCGGCACGATGAGGAGCTCCCCATCCGCGTCGCAGAAGAAGCGCTCCTGCATCGAGCGGTTGGCCACGTACCAGTGGATGCCGCAGCCGCTTTGCTGTTCGGGCGAGCCGTTGCCGGCGATCGTCACGAGGCCGGCGAGGAAATCGGTCGCCGCGCGCGGCACCGGCAACGGGTCCCAGCGCAGCTGATTGGGCGAGGGCGCGACATCGTCGAAGCGGCCCACCAGCTTGCCCGGGTCGAGCGGGGCGAAGCGCTCGTGCACGGCCGCCGGACGGATGCGATAGAGCCAGCTGCGACGGTTGGCGTGTCGCGGGGCGGTGAAGGCCGTGCCGGAGTACTGCTCGGCGTACAGCCCGTAGGCGCAGCGCTGCGGCGAGTTGCGGCCCTGCGGCAGCGCGCCGGGCAGCGCCTCGCTCGCGAAGTGGTTGCCGAACCCGCTCCTGTAGCGCAGCGGCGCGGCCGCCGCCGCCGCCGCGGCCGCCTCTCGCGGGTCGCCGCCGGGAGGAGGACCGCCCGCCGCCTTGCTGCCTCTCGCCATCGGACCCTCACGCTTGCGGCGCACAGCGCGCCGCGCGCTATTCTGCACCGGCGCAGCCTAAGGTTGTTAGGCGGCCCACCTGCTACCATCAAACGCGTGAGGAGACTCCTGGCATTGGCCGCCGCCGGCGCGTTCCTCTGCGCGGCGCCGGCGTGGGCCGAGTCGCCCGCGGGCACCGCGTTCACGCCGCTCGCGCACTCGGCCCTGGTCACGGTCGAGGGCGTGGTGGCAGCCGATACGCTGGTGCTGCGCGTGCGCCGCACCGCCGATCAACAGCCGCTGAGCGGTGCGGAGCTCAGCGTTGCGGTCGACGGCCGCAGCATCCCGGCGACGGCGCGCCCGGAGGGCACCTGGGGGGTGCCGGTCAGGGGTCTTCCCAAGCCGCCGGGGAAGCTTGCGATCACGGTGGCCCACGACGGCGTGCGCGAGGTGCTCGAGGCGCAGCTCCCCGGAGGCGGCGCGGGCGTGCCGCCGGCCTCTCAGCCCGGCAGCCTCGCGGGCAGGCTGATCCACAAGCAGATGGCGTGGTGGATCCTCAACATCGCGATCGTGCTGATCGGCGTCATCGCCGTCTCGCGCCGCATGTCCTGAAGCCCGAGCGTACGCGATGGTCCATTCGGCGATTGTTAGGTAGCTGCCTAACTATCGCCCAGGGGAGCCATCAGCGCCGAGGCGAACGGCGAGTGCCGAAGCGCGGCGGCCGCTACTGCGCGGTGATCTCTCTGACGTAGCGAAAGAAGAACCGGTTCCACTTGTAGAACTCGGCGACCGCGACCCGCTCATCGCGCCCATGAGCGCGGACGTCGTCGCGGTCCACGGCCACGCCGCCGAAGGTATAGGTCGGCAGCCCCGCCGCGATGGTGTACTTGGCGTCCGAGGCGCCCGGATCGAGGATCGGAATCACCCTGGCCTGCGGCCACGCCTGGCGGGTGAGCTCGTCGAGAGCTTTCATCACGTCGGGGCGCAGCGGCGCCGGCGTCACGGCCTGCTCGTCCGTCGCACGGTCGGAGATCGAGCCGTCATCGGCGATGTAACGTACCGTGATCTGCGGGTCGTTCAGCACCCTGACGAGCGTCTGGCGGATCTCCTCCTTGGAATGCCCGGGGAAGATCCGGCAGTTCACCACCGCCTCGGCGCGCTGCGGCAGGGCATTGTTGGCGTGGCCGGCCGCGAGGCGGGTGGCGACGCAGGTCGTGCGGGTCATCGAATAGCTGTCCGGATCGCGCGAGAGGCGCGCCAGCGCCTGGGCATCGGGCGGGGTCTTCAGGATCGCGCGCATGTCCTCGGCCTCCTGGCCTTTGGCGACGCCCTGCGCCATCTGCTCGAAGTAGCTGCGGTTGATGCTGTTCAGCTCGAAGGGGAACTGGAAGCGCGCAATCCGGGTAAGTCCGCGTGCCAGCTCGTAGATGGCATTGTCGGGCCGCGGCACCGAGCTATGGCCGCCCCGGTTGGTCACGCTCAGCTGATAATCGGAGTAGAGCTTCTCGGCGGCGATGAGCCGCGCGACCCGCGCCACGCCGTGCTCCGACATCACGGACCAGTCGTCCTGGTTGAGCACGAACTCGGCGTCGATCAGCGCGCGGTGGTTCTTGAGGAGCCAGCTCACGCCGTTGCAGCAGCCGCCCTCCTCGTCGGCGGTGAACGCCGCGATGATGTCGCGGCTCGGCCGTATGCCCTCCTGCTTCATGCGGATGAGCGCGGCCGCCATGACGGCATCGCCGTCCTTCATGTCGATGGTGCCGCGCCCGTAGTAGAAGCCGTCCTTCTCGACGAGCTTGTAGGGGTCCGTGCTCCAGTCCTCGCGCCGCGCCTCGACCACGTCGAGGTGTCCGATGAGCAGCAGCGGCTTGTGCGCGCCGGTGCCGTGCAGCCGCACGACCAGGTTCTTCTTGCGCTCGTTGGGTCCGAGGACCGTCACATCCGCCGGCGGGAAGCCGGCGTCGCGAAAGCGCTGCGCGAGCGCCGCCGCGGCCGTGGTGACGTTCCCGGTCGAATCGCTGGTGTCGATCTCGATGAGCTGTTTGAAGATGTCGTGGGCGAGTGCATCGTAAGCGGCATCGCCCGCGGGCGGCGCGGCCGGCGCCGCCGCCCGCGCGAGTGGCAGGAGCGCCGCCAGCGCGGCGCAAGCGAGCGTGGTGCGCATGCCGGTGCGGATCACGAGCCGGTCTCCAGCACCAGGAGGCGCACCGATCCCGGCACGATGGCCGGCCGCGGATGAGGCTGCTGGACGCTCGCCGGCGGCGGCGGCGAGAAATCCGCCGTCACCAGGAACACCCGGTGCTTCTCCAGGTCGAGCGCCAGGGTGCGCGCGCCGCGCTGCGTCGTGACCGACTCCACCACCTCCGGGCGGCCCGAGGAGCCGATGCGCACCACGGTCAGCACCCCCTCCCCGCAGGAGGCGAACGCGAGATCGGTGCCCGGATCGAAGGCGGCGGCATCGACCCCCGCACCGATCGGCGCCGTGCCGAGGAGCTTGCCGGAAGTCGCGTCCACCACCACCATCACCTTGTTGCCGCACACCGGCATCAGGTGCCCGTGCCGCGCATCGATCGCGAGCCCCGAGGGCTCCTCGCAGCCGCTCAGTGGCCAGACCGACCGTAGCGCGACTTTCTGCGGATCGAGCGCCGCAAGGCTGTTCCGGTCCTCGAGGTTGACGTACACGCGGCCCTTGCCGTCGGTAGCGGCGAACTCCGGCTTGGCATCGAGCGGGATCGTGCCGAGGACCTCATCGGTCCGGGCATCGATCGCGGTGGCGTTGCGCCCGCGCCCGTTGAAGGTGAACACGCGATGCGTGGCCGGATCGTAGAGAATCGCGTCTGGGTTCTCACCCGTGACCTTGATGTCCTTGAGCCGCGCCAGCGTGTGGAGATCGAACACCACGACGCTGCCGGAGCGTCCGGCGCTCACGTAGCCGCGGCCAAGATCGTCAGCGAGCGCGATACCATGGACGCCGGGCGTGTCGGCAATCTCCGCCGCGACGGTCAGCTGGTCGGCGTCCAGCACCAGGACGCGCGTGCCGTGGGACACGAACAGGCGATGGCGCGCCTGATCGTACGAGAGGTAGTCCCAGCCCTCGTCTCCGGGGAGCGAGACCTGGTGCGTGATGTGGTAATGAGGCGTGTCCGCCGCCTGCGCGGCGCCGAGCGGCAGGAGGCCGACAAGGCACAACAGCCGTGGGAGTACGTGTTTCATGATGAGGTCAGGAGTGAATCAGCCGGGCGCAGAGGTCAAGGAGCGGACCCGGCAGCAGGCCGAGCGCGAGCACGGCGAGCGCGTTCAGACCCAGCGCGAAGCGCACGCCGGTGGATCTCGCGGTCGGCGGCAGGGCTTGCGCCGGCGGATCGAAATACATGAGCTTGATCACCCGCAGGTAGTAGTAGGCGCCCACTACCGACATCGCCGCCGCGATCACCACCAGCCACAGGTGATTGCTCTCCCACAGCACCTGGAAGATGCGCAGCTTCGCCCAGAAGCCGACGAACGGCGGCACGCCGGCGGTCGAGAACATGAGCACCATCATGGCGAGCGCCAGCATGGGATCGCGCTGATACAGGCCCTTGTAGTCGTCCAGGCGGTCCGCCTCGAAGCCCTTGGAGGCCGCGAGCAGGATGACGCCGAAGGATCCGAGCGCCACCAGCACGTACACCAGTGTGTAGTAGAGCGCCGCGCTGTAGCCCTCGGGCGTGCCGGCGACGAAGCCGAGCACGATGAAGCCGATGTTGGCGATGGTCGAGTACGCCAGCATGCGCTTGAGGTTCGTCTGCACGATCGCGACGACGTTGCCGACGATGAGCGTCAGCACCGCGAGCGCGGCCAGCATCTGCGACCACTCGCTCACGAGTCCGCCGAGCCCGTAGGCCAGCAGCCGCAGCGCCAGCGCGAAATAGGCGATCTTGGGAGCCGTGCCGATGAAGAGCGTCACGCTGGTAGGCGCGCCCTCGTATACGTCGGGCAGCCACATGTGGAAGGGCACGGCGCCGAGCTTGAAGGCTACCGCCACCACGATGAAGGTCAGCCCGAGGATCAGGCCGGGATTCGCCGGCCCGTGCAGCCGCGCGGCGATCTCGCTCAGGGAGAGCGTGCCGGTGAGGCCGTAGATGAGTGACATGCCGTAGAGCAGCGCCCCCGAGGCGAGCGCCCCCAGCACGAAGTACTTCATGGCGGACTCGGCCGACACGCCCGAGTCGCGGTCGAAGGCCACCATCGAGTACACGGAGAGTGCCAGCAGCTCGACGCCGATATAGAGCGTCAGCAGGCTGTTGGCGGACACCAGCACGAAGATCCCGAGGAGCGCGGTGAGGGACAGTACATAGTACTCGCCGCGCAGGATGCTGCGATTCTCGAGGTAGGCGCGCGAGTAGAGCAGCGCCACCGCCACGATCAGGAAGCCGGCGAGCTTCAGCGCCCAGCCGAGCTCGTCCGCCACGTACAGCCCTTCGAACAGCAGCGTCCGCCGGGCGACCTCGCCGTACTGCACCGTGAGCGCGGCGCCGAGCGCCAGCGCCAGCAGCGTGAGCGTCGGGGTGAGGCCGCGGCGGCGCTCGCCGGCGAACACGTCGACGAGCAGCACGATGCAGATCGCGGCGATCAGCCAGATCTCCGCGATCGCGGGCGCGAGGCTCTCGAGAGTCATCGGGTTCGCGGGCATGGGCGCTTCACAGCTTGGTAGCGATCGCCTGGGTGAGGAGATGGTGGATGGTGGGCTGCATGACCTTGAGGAGCGGCGCGGGCCAGATGCCGACCAGGAGCACGGCGGCGGCGAGCGCGCCGAGCACCACGAGCTCGCGCGGGTTCAGGTCCTCGAGCGCCGCGACCTTCGGATTGGCGACCGCGCCGAACACCACCCGCTTCACCAGCCAGAGCGTGTAGCAGGCGCCGAGAATCAGCGTGACCGCGGCGAGCGCCGCGTACCAGAAGCTTGCCCTGAAGCTCGCGATGATCACCAGGAACTCGCCGACGAAACCGGAGGTGCCGGGGAGCCCGGTGTTGGCGAGCGCGAACAGCACCATGAAGGTGGCGAACACCGGCATGGTGTTGACCACGCCGCCGTAGTCGGCGATCTGGCGGCTGTGCACGCGGTCATAGAGCACGCCGACGCACAGGAACAGCGCCCCGGAGATGAGCCCGTGGGAGATCATCTGCACCATGGCGCCGTCGAGCCCCATGCCGGCGCCCTGGGTGCGGTGGGTGGCGGCCACGATCTCGTAGATCACGAAGGCGCCGAGGGTCACGAAGCCCATGTGCGCGATCGAGGAGTAGGCGATCAGCTTCTTCATGTCCTGCTGCACGAGCGCCACGAAGCCGATGTAGATCACCGCGATCAGCGACAGCGCGATCACCAGCAGATCGAGCTCGCGGCTCGCATCCGGCGCGATGGGGAGCGAGAAGCGCAGGAAGCCGTAGCCGCCCATCTTCAGCATGATGGCCGCGAGGATCACCGAGCCGCCGGTGGGCGCCTCGACGTGCGCATCCGGGAGCCAGGTGTGCACCGGGAACATCGGCACCTTGACCGCGAAGGCGAGCATGAGCGCGAGGAAGATCCAGCGTTGCTCGAGGAGCGTGAGCGGCAGCGCCTGCAGGCTCGCGATCGAGTAGTCGCCCGCCTTGACGTACATATAGATGAGCGCCGCCAGCATGAACACCGAGCCGAGGAAGGTGTAGAGGAAGAACTTGATCGTCGCGTACACGCGGCGCGGGCCGCCCCAGATGCCGATGATGAGGAACATCGGGATCAGCATCGCTTCCCAGAAAAAGTAGAAGAGCAGCGCATCGCTCGCCGAGAACACCCCGATCATGAGTCCTTCCATGATGAGAAACGCGGCGTAGTACTGCGCCGGGCGGCTCTCGATCACCGTCCAGCCGGCAATCACCACCGGCACGGTCATGAAGGCCGTGAGCACGATCAGCGGCAGCGAGATGCCGTCGATGCCGAGCGCGTAGTACGCCTGGAAGCGCGGAATCCACGGCAGCTTCTCGATGAACTGCAGCGCCGCCGTAGCGGTGTCGAAATGAGCCCACAGCGGCACCGTGAGGGCGAGCGTCACGAGCGAGGCTATGAGCGCCAGCCAGCGCCCGGCGCCGATCTGGCGGTCGCCGAGCAGGAGGATGGCGATCCCCGCGGTGATCGGCAGCCAGATGAGGATGGAAAGGATATGCGGCATCGCGGGCTCTTTACGGGTGCGTCAGATACCAGCCGAGGAGCGCCGCGAGGCCGATGACCATCCAGAAGGCATAGGAGTAGAGATAGCCGCTCTGCACGCGCCGCAGGACGCCGCCGAACCAGCCGATGCCCTCGGCGGTGCCGTTGACCATGGCGCCGTCGATCACGCCCTGGTCGCCGCCCTTCCACAGCCCCACGCCGATCCCGCGCGTGAGGGCCGCGAGGATCTTCTCGTTGAACCAGTCGAAGTAGTACTTCTCGCAGAGGATCCGGTAGGCCAGGCGGAAGCGCCGGGCGGCCCGGTCCGCGAGCTCGGGGCGCTTGAGGAAGAACAGCCACGCGGTCGCGACCCCGGCGGCCGCGAACCAGAACGGCGGCTTGAGAAGTCCGTGGAGCGCGAAGGACAGCGCGCCGCCGAAGTCCTCGCCGACCCTGGCCGTCACGTCGTTCGCCGGCAGGACGAAGATCGAGTGGCCGAAGTAGCTGCCGAAGAGCACCGGAGCCACGGTGAAGGCGCCGATCAGCACCGAGGGGATCGCGAGCGCGATGAGTGGCACGGTGACCACCCACGGGCTTTCCTGCGGGTCGCCGCCGTGTCCGCCGTGATCGTCATGCCCGTCTTGGTGCGCGCCCTCGTGGTCGTCGGCCTCACTGTGCGGGGCCGCTGCGCGGAAGCGCTCGGGGCCGTGGAAGGTGAGGAACAGCAGGCGGAAGGTATAGAGCGCGGTGACGAACACTCCGAGCAGCACGCACAGGTACGCAAAGCCCGCTCCCCGCCGGTGCGACTCGCCGACCGCCTCGATGATCGCGTCCTTGGAGTAGAAGCCGGAGAAGAACGGCGTGCCGATCAGGGCCAGGGCACCGATCCAGCAGGTGACCGTGGTAATCGGCATGTACCGGGCAAGCCCGCCCATGCGGCGCATGTCCTGCTCGTGGTGCAGGGCGATGATCACCGAGCCCGCCGCGAGGAACAGCAGCGCCTTGAAGAAGGCGTGGGTCATGAGATGGAAGATCGCCGCGCCGTAGGCCGACACACCGAGCGCCACCGTCATGTAGCCGAGCTGCGAGAGCGTCGAGTAGGCGATGACCCGCTTGATGTCGTTGTTCACCACCCCGAGGAGGCCCATGAAGAACGCGGTGAGCGCACCGACCACCATCACCACCGAGAGCGCGCTGTCCGAGTACTCGAACAGCGGAGACATGCGCGCCACCATGAAGATCCCCGCGGTCACCATGGTGGCGGCGTGGATCAGCGCCGAGATCGGCGTCGGGCCTTCCATAGAGTCGGGCAGCCACACGTGCAGTGGCACCTGCGCCGACTTGCCCATGGCGCCGACGAACAGGCAGATGCAGATGAGCGCCAGCGCGTTGACGCTGGTGGTGGCGGTCAGGGGCACCGCGGCCAGCGCGATGTGCGGGGCGGCGGCGAAGGCGTCGCGGTAGTCGAGCGAGTAGGTGTAATAAGCAATGCCGGCTATCCCCAGCACGAAGCCGAAATCGCCGACGCGGTTGACGATGAAGGCCTTGAGGTTGGCGAAGATGGCGCTCGGGCGCGTGTACCAAAAGCCGATCAGCAGGTACGAGACGAGCCCCACCGCCTCCCAGCCGAAGAACAGCTGCATGAAGTTGTTCGCCATCACCAGCATCAGCATCGAGAAGGTGAACAGCGAGATGTAGCTGAAGAAGCGCGTATAGCCCGGATCGTCCGCCATGTAGCCGATGGTGTAGACGTGCACGCACAGCGACACGAAGGTGACCACCGTGATCATGAGCGCAGTCAGGCGGTCGATGAGGAACCCGACCTGCATGTGCATCGAGTCGCTCACGAGCCAGGTGTAGACCGGCCCGTCGTAGGTGGGCGCGCCGTCCCACCACATCTGCTTCAACACCATCACCGACAGCACGCAGGAGGCGCCCACCGCGAGGCAGGTCACGGTGTGCGCGCCGCCGCGCCCGATGAGCCGGCCGCCGAGTCCGGCGACGATCGCGGCGACGAGCGGCAGCAGCGGAATGGCGAGCAGCAGGGTGGGATTCATGGCGCGCGCCTTCAGCCCTTCAGAGTGTTCAGGTCTTCGACGTTGATGCTGCGCCGCTCGCGGAACAGCACCACCAGGATCGCGAGCCCGATGGCCGACTCGGCCGCCGCCACCGTGAGGATGAAGAACACGAACACCTGGCCGTTGATGTCGTTGAGATAGCGCGAGAAGGCGATGAAGTTGAAGTTGGCGGCGAGCAGCAGCAGCTCGACGCACATCAGCAGCAGGATGACGTTCTTGCGGTTGAGAAAGATGCCGGCGACCGCCAGCGAGAACACGATGCCCGAGAGCGTCAGCAGCTGGCCGAGGGTGATCACGGGCGTTTCTCCGCGTCCATCTTGACGAGACGTACGCGGTCCTCGCGCCGCACCGCCACCTGGCGGCTGATGTCCTGCTGCTTATAGCCCGTGCGGCGGCGCATGGTGAGGGAGATGGCGGCCACGATCGCCACCAGCAGCAGCACCGCGGCGAGCTCGAAGGGATAGGCGTAGCGGGTGTAGAGCACGCTGCCGAGCGCGAGCGTGTTGCTGTAGCCGGCGGGCACGGGCGCGACGCCCCGGTGCGCGTCGAGCCCGAGTCCGCTGCGCGCCCAGACAACGCCGGCGATCTCGACGATCACCGCGAGCGCGGTCAGCCAGCCGAGCCAGGCGAAGCGGGTGAAGCCCCTGCGCAGTTCGGTGAGGTTGATGTCGAGCATCATCACGACGAACAGGAACAGCACCATGACGGCGCCCACGTACACCAGCACCAGCACCACGGCGAGGAACTCCGCCTCGATCAGCAGCCAGATGGCGGCCGAGGTGACGAAGCACATCACCAGCGCGAGCGCCGAGTACACCGGGTTGCGCGCGGTGATCACCCCGAGCGCGGCCAGCACCAGGATGGCGGCGAACAGATGGAACAGCACCTGGATCAGCATGCAGCACCGCCCGCGGCGTTGTCGGCGTGCGCGCTCATCGGTAGGGGGCGTCCGCGGCCTTGTCGGCGGCGATCATGGCCTCGTAGCGCTCGCCGACCGCGAGCAGCTTGTCCTTGCTCATGATGTTCTCGCCGCGCCGCTCCATGTGGTACTCGTGGATGCGCGTCAACACGATCGCATCCACCGGGCAGGCCTCCTCGCAGAAGCCGCAGTAGATGCACTTGAAGAGGTCGATGTCGTAGCGCGTGGTGCGCCGCGTGCCGTCGGGGGACACGTCCGAGTCGATGGTGATACAGACCGCCGGGCACACCGCCTCGCACAGCTTGCAGGCGATGCAGCGCTCCTGGCCGTTCGGATAGCGGCGCAGCGCGTGCAGCCCGCGGAAGCGCGGCGACTGCGGCGTCTTCTCCTCGGGGTAGTTGAGCGTGTACTTAGGCGTCACGAAGGTACGCGCCGTCACCATCAGCCCCTTGATGAGCTCCGGCAGCAGGAAGGTCTTGAGCGGATTGATGGCCATCAGTGATACCAGGGACGCGCCCACGGCCCGATGCGGGACACCGCGAGCAGCATCTCCACGCCAATCCAGACCAGCGTCACGGGAATCAGCGCCTTCCACCCGAGCCGCATGATCTGGTCATAGCGATAGCGCGGGAAGGTCGCCCGGAACCAGAGGAACAGGAACAGGAAGAAAAAGATCTTGAGCCCGAACCAGAAGAAGCTCGGCTGCCCGAGGAAGGTGGCGCCGAGCACCGGGTAGCCCTGGAACGGGCCCTGCCAGCCGCCGAAGAAGAACACCGAGGTGAGCGCCGAGATCAGGATCATGTTGGCGTACTCGGCCAGGAAGAACAGCGCGAAGGCGATGCCCGAGTACTCGACGTGAAAGCCGGCGACGATCTCCGACTCGCCCTCCGCCACGTCGAAGGGCGCGCGGTTGGTCTCGGCGACGCCCGAGATGAAGTACACCACCAGCAGCGGGGCCAGCCAGAACCAGTTCCAGGAGCCGATGCCGCCCGCCTGGGTCTGCACGATGGTGCCGAGGTTCATGCTGCCGGTCGCCATGAGCACGCCGACTAGCGCAAAGCCCATGGCGATCTCGTAGGCGACCATCTGCGCCGCCGAGCGCATCGCGCCGAGGAAGGCGTACTTGGAGTTGGCCGCCCAGCCGGCGACGATGACGCCGTACACGCCCATCGAGGTGAGCGACAGGAGATAAAGGAGTCCGGCGTCGGCCTTCGACACCACCACCTCGGGTGACAGCGGGATCACCGCCCAGGCGGCGAACGCCGGAATGAGCGCGATCAGTGGCGCCACGCGGAACAGGATCTTGTTGGCGTTGGCCGGGATCACCACTTCCTTGAGCAGCAGCTTCAGCACGTCGGCGAACGGTTGGCCCACTCCGGGGAGAAAGCCGAAGATGCGCACCCGGTTAGGTCCCCGGCGCAGCTGCATCCAGCCGATGACCTTGCGCTCCCACAGCGTGAGGAGCGCCACGCTGATGATGAGCACCACCGTGATCACCAGGATCCACACGGTCGAGCGCCCGTAGTCGGGAAGTGCGAGCCACAAGTGGGCGAGCTGCGGCACCGTGCTTCCTCAATAGGCCGCGGGCCCGGTACGGCCTTCGCGGGTCTTCTGCAGCGACGGCGCCCGGCGCACCAGCGCGTCGATCTGATACATCGGCACGTCGACGACGCGCGCATCGCCCGCGGCCGCCGCGGCGCTCGCCGCTCCCGCGGGAGTCACGGCGTGCGCGCCCCGGTAGTCCTGTGCGGCGCTCGCCGTGCACAGGGCGCGCAGCTCCTCGCGCACCTCCTCCGAGGACTGATAGTCGAAGCCCGCGAGGTTGAGGAGATTGCCGAGCACGCGCAGCACCTTCCATCCCGGGCGCGCCTCACCGAGGGGTGCGGCCGCGCCCGCCTGGCTCTGCCACAGTCCCTCGCAGTTCACGTATGTGCCCGAGGTCTCGGCGAAAGTGCCGATCGGGAGCAGCACGTGCGCGATGCGCTTCAGCTCCTCGCTGACGAACGGCGTCAGCGCGACCACGAGCTCGGTGCGGGCAAACACGCTCGCGCTGTCGGGATCGAGCGCATCGATCGAGGGCTCGACTCCGCCGAAGAGCACGCAGGCCCTGAGCGGCTTCTGCAGCATGTCACGCGCCGTGAGACCGGGCTGCGCCACCGCCTTAGCTCCAGCCTCGCGGTGCGGCACGGCCCCGGCGAGGAACGCGCCCGCGCCGTTGCCGCCCTCGGCGAGCACGCCGAAGGAGGCGCCGGCAAGCCCGGCGAGCGCGGCGGCGAGGGAGCGCAGGTCGGCGAACTGCGGATGGCGCAGCGCGAGCGCCCCCATCCAGAGCGCCCGCTTCCCGCCCCCGAGGAGGGCGCGCGCGATCGCGCGATGCTCTTCGTTCACCCGCGCGGCCGCGGTGGCCGCGGCGAGGTGCGCGGGCACCGGCTGGCCGGCGGCTTCGGCGGCCGCGGCGACGACCGCCGCGAGATCGCCCACGAGGGTGCGCGGCGCCGAGGAGAGATACGCCGCGATCGGGAACTGATAGGCGAAGCGCACCGGGTTCACGAATGCGACCTGCGCGCCGCGCCGCGCCGCCTTGCGCACGCGGTGCGCCAGCATCGGCACCTCGCGCCGCAGGTTCGAGCCGATGACGAGCACTGCATCGAGCGCATCGACCTCGGCGATGCGCATCCCGAGCCCCGGCATGGCCGGATCGGCCGCAGCATCGCGGAAATCGCGCTGCCGGAGGCGATGATCGATGTTGTGAGTGCCGAGCCCGCGGGCGATGCGTCCGGCGAGGTACAGCTCCTCGAGCGTCGCCGACGGGCTCACCAGGAAGCCGCACGCGGCGGCGCGGGCCTTGAGGCCCTGCGCGAGGAGCTCGAGGGCGCTCTCCCAGTCGCTCTCGACCCAGTCGGCGCCGCGCCGCACGAGCGGGTGCTCGAGACGGTCGGGGCTGTAGACGCCCTCGTAGCTGAAGCGATCGCGATCGGCGATCCAGGTCTCGTTGATCGCCTCGTTCTCGCGCGGCACCACCCGCATCAGCCGCCCGCGCAGCACGTGGCCGTAGAGATTGGTGCCGAGCGCATCGTGCGGCGAGACGAGCGGCGTCGAGGTCATCTCCCAGGCGCGCGCGCTGAAGCGGTAGGGCTTCGAGACCAGCGCCCCGACGGGACACAGATCGATCACGTTGCCGACGAGCTCGTGATTGACTGCGGTCTCTATGTAGGTGCGCACCTTCATATGCTCGCCGCGGCCGATCATGCCGAGCTCCTGGATGCCGGCGATCTCCTCGGTGAAGCGGATGCAGCGCGTGCAGTGGATGCAGCGCGTCATGTCGGTGGCGATGAGGGGGCCTAAGTTCTCGTCCGCCACCACGCGCTTGCGCTCGTGGTAGCGCGAGGCGTCGCGGCCGAAGCCGACCGCCAGATCCTGCAGCTCGCACTCCCCGCCCTGGTCGCAGATCGGGCAGTCGAGCGGATGGTTGATCAACAGGAACTCCATCGTGGCGCGCTGCGCGCCGATCGCGCGCGGCGACTTGGTGAAGACCTTCATGCCCTCCATCACGGGCGTGGCACACGCCGGCAGGGGCTTGGGCGCCTTCTCCACCTCCACCAGGCACATGCGGCAGTTGGCGGCGACCGAGAGCTTCTCGTGGTAACAGAAACGCGGCACGTAGGCGCCGTGCGCATCGGTGACGCGGATGATCATCTCGCCCTTGCGGGCCTTGACCGGCACGCCGTCGATCTCGAGGTTGACCAGATCGTCCGCCATCTTCAGGCCGCCCGTGCTCCCAGGGTGTCGCTGACCAGGCTGCGTCCGCCGTGATCGATGACGTACTCGAACTCGTGGCGGTAGTGCCTGAGGAAGCTCTGCACCGGCCAGGCGGCGGCGTCGCCGAAGGCGCAGATGGTGTGTCCTTCGATGCGGTTGGCGACGTCGAGCAGGAGTCCCAGCTCCTCGCGCCGCGCCGCGCCCGCGAGCATCCGCCTCAGCAGCCGGTTCATCCAGCCCGT
>JASHQW010000257.1 GCA_030038875.1 Gammaproteobacteria bacterium
CCAATTCGTCGCAGAGGGATCTTCATTGCCACAATATTATTACGCGTTATAACTTGGCCGACAACAAGCTCCCGACAGAGGGCTTCCTCAACGGGAAAGATTTTCAAGGAGACGTAGAGCAGACACGCCGCCTTCCACATCGTAACTACCTGATATCTCGAGATCTTTTCAATTTTCCGCCCAGTCCATCATGGGAGCGACCGAGGCGTGCCAATCGAGTGTTTGCCCGGAGTTGTCAGGCATTTCAGGCAGTCTTCCCGCGGGGCTAGAATGCGGCAACGACGGCCGGGTCGCGAGGGGGCAACATGCGGGGCGGCAAATACAGGCTCTACGGCCGGCGCAACGCCGGCTCGCTGGCCCCGCAGATCCTGCTCGAGGAGATCGGCGCTCCGTACGAGATCGTCTGGTTCGGCAAGACCACGGCCGAGATCGAGGCCCTGCGCCGCATCAACCCGGCCGGAAAGATTCCGGCACTCGTCCTGCCCGATGGTGCGCTGGTGACGGAGTCCGCGGCCATCCTCATTCATCTGGCCCAGGCGCACCCGGCGGCAGGACTCGCTCCGCCGGCCGGCACCAGCGCGCACGCCCGGTTCCTGCAGTGGATGGTGTTTCTCTCCGCCAATCTCTACGAAGCGGTTCTGCGCTACTACTACTCCGAGCGCTACTCCACCTCAGGCGAAGCGGCAGCACCCGGGATCAAAGCCCAGGCGCTCATCGACTATGGCGCTCACCTCGGGCGCATCCACGCAGAGCTCTCTCCCTACGTGCTGGGCGAGAAGCTGTCGGCGGTGGATCCTTATCTGCACATGCTCGCCGCCTGGTATCCGGAGGATGCGGAGCCGCTCGCCGCCCGCATGCCGAAGCTCGCGCAGCATGCCGAGCTCCTGCGCCGCAGACCGGCAACGCTCAGGGCCGAACGCGAGCACACCGAAGACTAGTGTCGCCCCTGCTTCCCAACACGGGGGCTCACGCGTCACGTCCAACCCCGCGTGTCTCGGTTTCTCCCGATTGCGAGCCCATGGCACAGAGCCAATGCTGAGCGTTGGTCAACAGCCATCCTGAGAGGTTCCCCCATGAGCAAGAAAACCTTTGTCATTGTCGCGGGTATGGTTGCCGCCGCCGTGGTGGGCGGTAACGTGCTCGCGCAGAATGTCCCGATGCCGGAAGTCACCGTGGAAACGCACCGAGCGGTGGAGACGACGATCGGCAGAACCTCGAGTGGAATACCGATCAAGGATGTCTCCATGGGCTACACGGTGAGCGCCCAGGGCCTCGATATCGGCACTGCGATCGGCGCCCGGGCGTTCGAGGCGCGCGTGAGCGACGCGGCGAAGGCGGCCTGCCAGGAGCTCGGACGGCGTTATCCGAACTCCACGCCGAGTGACGCAGAATGCGCGCGAGTGGCCACCGATAAGGCGATGCTGAAGGTCCGCCAGCTCGAGGATGCAGCGACTAAGAAGTAGTCGCGGATAGAGTGCGGCCAGGGCCGCTGTCGCCTAGCCTGCGGCGCCTGGCTGTGAGCGGGGCACGCGCGGCTGAGGGCCGCTGAGGATCCACAGCGCGCCCGGCAGCGCGGTGAAATCCGCCAGCAGCGCCAGCACGAATGCCGTCGAGGTAACGATCCCGAACTGCCGCATCGGCGGCAGGTCGGAGAGCGCCAGCGCGAGGAAGCCGCTCGCATTGATGACCGTCGCGAACAGGATCGGGCGGCCGGCCACGATGAGCGCGCGGTGCAGCGCCGCGGCCGTCGAGCCGCTCGAGCGGCCCTGCTGAAAGTGATAGAAGAAGTGAATCTGGTCGTTCTCGGTCGCGCCGAGCACCGTCGAGCCGATCAGAATGGTCGCGATGTTGAGCGGAATGCCAGTGCCGCGCATCACGAGGAACACCGTCAGAATCGCGAACAGCGAGGGAATCATCGCCATCAGCCGCCCCGCGGGGCTGCGGAACACGAACAGAAACGCGACGAAGATGACGCTCGCCGTGAGCGCGAAGCTCTCGGTGAGTGTCGGCACCAGGTGCTCGCTGATCTGCGCCGCGAGCACTCCTCGGCCTACGACCTGGGCCTTGACGCCGAGCAGCGCCGGCTCCTGCGCCTGCCACGCGGCGGCGATTGCTTCGATCGACGCGCGCATCGCACCGGGGGGCCCGAAGAGCTCCGCCCGTCCGCGGACGCTGAGGCGCATGCTCGCGAGGTCGCCGATGTCCACGTAGCCGCGCGCACCCGGCTCGGTGAGCAGGATCTGCTCGAGATCGGCGGCGAGCTTCGGCCAGGCCGCGGGCTCGGCCGGCAGCCGATCGGATCCGCTCTGGACATAGTGCGCCCAGCGCAGCACCGAGGTCGGGCCGTCCACGGCCGTGATGCGCGGATCGCGCTCGAGGCGCTCGGCGAGCTCCTCGACGGCGCGCAGGAAGTCCGGGTCGAGGGCATGCCCCGGGGCCGTCCGCAGCCACAGCTCCACCACGTCGAGCCCGCTCAGCTCCCGGAAGCGCCGCGTGTCCTGCGCGATGCGCTCGCCCGCACTGACGTAGCTCAGCGCGTCCGTCTCGAGCGGCAGAGGCGCGATCCGGCCCGGCATGCCGAAGAGCGCCGCCGCCCCGCACAACATCAGAGCGAGCGCGCAGGCGACCAGCGCCCAGCGCCAGCGGCGCGTCCAGGGCACAAGCACATCGGCAAAGCTTTCGAACCAGGCGGTGGCCGGCGCACGCGCGGTGCGCACGGGCACGTGCAGCAGCGACTGCAGCGCTGGAAAGAGACTGAAGCAAGCGATCCAGGCCACGACGAGTCCGCCCGCCGTCCACAGGCCCATCTCGCGCACCGGGCGGATGTCGGACACCGCCAGCGCGGCGAAACCGACGGCGGTCGCGAGAATCGAGGCGGTGCACGGCAGAAACTTGTCGGCCAGCGCGCCGGCGTGATGCTCGAGCGGCGTCGCTGCGCCGCTGGCGTCGAGGTAGCGCGAGTGTATGTAGACGAGCGTGGCGGTGGTCGTCACCATGACGGTGAGCGGCACGAGCGCCGAGACCACCGTGTGGGAGAAGCCGAGGAGATCGGCGAGGCCCATCGCAATAGCGACCACCGCGCCGAGTGTCAGGACGACCGCCGCGAGTGTGCGCCAGGAGCGGTACACGAGCAGCACCAATCCCATGAGGAAAACCCCGAACAGCGGCATGAAGCGCCTGGTCGCGAGACCCGTCTCCCGCTCGAGCCAGGCATCGAGCCACGGTGAGCCGACGCGCCGTACGGCCGTGAACGGCGAGCCGCCGCCCTCGAGCGGCTGGAGCCGTGCGTCGATCTCCGCGAGCGCACGGTCCCGCTCGGCCGGGGAATGCACGCGCAGCTCGAGCGCGATGCCGAGATAGTGATCCCCCAGCAGGCCGGCCCGGCGCAACAGCGAGCTGCCGGTTGCGAAGGCGCGCAGACGGTCCGACTGCGCGCCACCGACTTGTGCGCCGGGCTCCGCCAGGCGGTAGAGGGTGAGGAGGCTGTGCGGCTCGACAGCGGGTATCCGCGCGAGCTCGCGCTCGAGGGCGTCGGCTGCGCCAAGCACCGTGGGACTCAGCGGATCGGGTGCCTCGAGGACGAGCAGTGCTTGTTCGCCCTCGGGAAAGACGCGCTCGAAGTCGCGCGTGGCGCGCGCAACCGGGTCGCCCGGCACCATGAGATGCTCGATGGCGAGATCGTCCGGGATGCGCAGCGCACCGCACACGCCGGCTACCGTCAGAGCCAGGAAGGCGCCGGCAATCCAACCCTTGAGCAGCAGGATGCGGGTAAAAATTCCTACCGGGCCGCGCGAGGCGGGCACATTCATGGAATGGGCGCTCCTGCCGACCGCGCGGGTCCCCGGCGCGCGCTGATGATAGCCTAACCGCATGGCTACGCTGCTGGCGGCCGGTGCGGTAACGCTCGTCTTCTGCGCTCCGGGATATCCGGGCGAGACCGGCGATGCACAGCCGTACGTCGATCAATTCGCGCAGGCGGTCGCGGCGGCCGCCGGCTGGCCCAAAGGAAGCCTCGCGGCAGTCTACGATCCGACCGAGGCGGGAGGACTTGCCAGGCTCGAGAACCCCGCTGCGGGACTCGCCTTCGTCCCCTACCCTTTCTTCGTCGCGCACGCAGCGAAGCTGAACCTCGTGCCGCTCGTCGAAGCGGACGTGACGGACACGGGTGCGCGCCAGCGCTGGAAGCTCATCGCGCGGCGCGGCCGCGTGCAGGGCCCGGCGTCGCTCGCGGGCTTCACTCTGGTGAGCACGGCGGGCTACGCCCCGGCATTCATCACCCACGCCGCGCTTGCTGCCTGGCCGCTGCCGCCGGACGTGCGCATCGAGGCGACCGGACAGGTGCTGAGCGCACTGCGGCGCGCCGCCGGCGGCGAGCCGGTCGCGGTGCTGCTCGATCAGAGCGAGGCGGCGGCGCTCGCGAGCCTGCCGTTTGCTGCTGAGCTCGAGGCCGTCGTGCAATCTCCCGAGCTTCCCGTCGCCGTCCTCGCCGTGGTCAGCTCGCGGCTGCCGGCGGCGCGTGCGCGCGGCCTGCGGGCGGCGCTCCTCAACCTCGGCCACGAGCCGGCCGATGCGGAGCTCCTGGCGGCGATGCGGCTCAAGGGCTTCGTGCCGGCC
>JASHQW010000258.1 GCA_030038875.1 Gammaproteobacteria bacterium
ACATGAAGCGGCTGCTGGCGTACTCCTCGATCGAGAACGTCGGGATCATCTTCACGGCGTTCGGGCTGGCGCTCGTCTTTCGCGGCGCCGGCATGCCGATGCTGGCGGCGCTCGCGCTCATCGCGCTGCTCTACCACAGCCTGAATCACGCCTTCATGAAAAGCCTGCTGTTCGTGGGTACCGGGGCGGTGCTGCACTCGACCGGTGAGCGCAATCTCGGCCGCCTCGGCGGGCTCATCCACCGCATGCCCTGGGTGGCGTGGCTCACACTGGTCGGCGCGCTCGCGCTCGCCGGTCTCCCGCCGCTCAACGGCTTCGTCTCGGAATGGCTGCTGCTGCAGGCCTTCCTGTTCGCCCACGAGGTGCCGCACACGTTCGTCAACATGCTGCTGCCGATGGCGGCCGCGGTCGTGGTGCTGGCGGCGGCGCTCGCCGCCTACGTGATGGTCAAGTTCTTCGGCGTGATCTTCCTCGGACAACCGCGCGAAGCGGCGCTCGAGCGCGCGCACGACGCGGGGGTCCTGCAACGCCTCGGGCTGGCGTGGCTCGCGGCGGGCTGCGTCGGGCTCGCACTGTTTCCCACTCAGGTCATCCACTTCCTGCGCGGCGTCGTGAGGGAGCTGAGCGGCGCCGATCTGCCGGGACAGACCGCTCCCTGGTGGCTGCTCGAGCCGATACCCGGCCGCCAGGCCTCCTACTCGGCCCTCGGCTTCCTGCTCGCCGTGACGGCGGTCGTGCTGCTCACCATCCTCGGCGTGCGGCTCTTCTATCACCGGCGGGTGCGGCGCGCCGCTCCCTGGGATTGCGGCTTTGCCCGGCTCGACGCGCGCATGCAGGACACGGCCGAAGGCTTCGGTCAGCCGATCCGGCACATTTTCGGCCAGTTTTTCCTGCTGCGGCGCGAGCTGCCCTCGCCGTTCGATCGGGCGCCGCGCTACCGCGTGCTTGTCGGGGACCGGATCTGGGAACGTCTGTATGGACCCCTCGGCGGCCTGGTGCAGCGCATCGCCGACGGCTTCGCCTGGGTCCAGCAGGGGCGCATCGCCACGTATCTTCTCTACAGCTTCGTGACGCTGGTGGCGCTCCTGGCGCTGGTGCTATGAGACCCATCGAGGTCGTGACCCAGTTGCTCGAGCTCGCGGCAGCGCTCGCCGCCGCGCCGCTGTTCCTCGGCTGGATCAACCAATGCCGCGCCTGGCTGCAGAACCGCAGCGCACCGAGCATCTGGCTTCCCTATCGCGGCATAGCTAAGCTCTTTCACAAGGATGCCGTGATCGCGGTGCGCGCCTCGGCGCTCTTTCGTCTCGCCCCGTACATCGTCTTCGGAGCCATGGTGCTCGCCGCCGGCATCATTCCCTCGATGGGTACCCGGCTGCCCTTCACGCGCATCGCCGATGCGATCGCGCTCGTCGGCCTGCTCGCGACCGCGCGGGTCTTCATGTCGCTCGCCGCGATGGATGTCGGCACCGCCTTCGGCACGCTCGGCGCGCGCCGCGAGATGATGGTCGGATTCCTCGCCGAGCCGGCGCTGCTCATGATCATCTTCGTCGCCTCGCTCATCTCGGCGACCACCGCGCTGCCGGCGATCACCGAGCACCTCGCAACGCAGACGCTCGGCCTCTACCCGAGCCTGGCGTTCACGGCGGTCGCCTTCACCATGGTGCTGCTCGCCGAGAATGCGCGCATCCCGATCGACAACCCCGCCACCCACCTCGAGCTGACCATGATCCATGAGGCGCTGCTGCTCGAGTACTCGGCGCGTCATCTGGCGCTCATGGAATGGGCGGCCGCCCTCAAGCTCTTTAACTACGCCTGCATCGGCTTTGCCCTCTTCATTCCCTGGGGCGTCTCGACCGGGCAGGAGGCCCCGCTCGCTTTGCTCGCCTCCATTCCGGTGCTCGCCGCCAAGCTCATCGTCGCCGGCGGCGCGCTCGCCCTCATCGAGACCGTGTCGGCGAAGCTGCGGGTATTTCGCGCCCCGGAGTTCCTCGCCACGGCGTTTCTCTTTGCGGTGCTCGGGCTCCTGGTGCACCTCCTGCTCGGAGCCTGAAGCGATGAACGGCGCACCCCTGACCCTGCAGCTGCTGAACTTCTGTGCGGCGCTCTTGCTGCTGCTGTCCTTCGCAATGCTGTCACAGCGCCGCATCGTCAATCTGGTCAATCTGCTCGCGGTGCAGGGGAGCGTACTGCTGCTGGCGACGCTGCTGCTGGCCGCGCGCACCGGGCAGCATCACCTGTACCTCTCGGCGGCCCTCACGCTCGGCCTCAAGGTGATCCTGCTGCCGTGGCTGCTGCATCGGCTGATCCGCCGCCTCGGGGTCTACTGGGATGCCGAGCCGCTGCTCAACATCTCCGGGACGATGCTGGTCGGCGTGCTGACCGTCGTCTTCGCGTTCGGCCTCGCCCAGCCGATCTCACAGCTCGCCAGCACCGCGACCCGCAACGCGATCGGCATCGCCGTCGCCGTCGTGCTGCTTTCCTTCCTGATGATGATCACGCGCCGCAAGGCCATGTCCCAGGTGGTCGGGTTCCTGTCGATGGAGAACGGCCTGTTCTTCGGCGCCATGAGCGCGACCTACGGCATGCCGATGGTGGTGGAGTTCGGCGTCGCGCTCGACGTGCTGGTCGCGGTGCTGGTGCTCGGCATCTTCTTCTTCCAGATCCGCGAGCAGTTCGACAGCCTCGACCTGCATCACCTCGAGTCGCTGCGCGAGGAAGCCGGCCATGGGGGGAGGAGCTAGCGTGGAGCTGCTGCTGCTCCTGGCTACGCCTCTGACCGGTGCGCTGACGCTCGGCCTCCTCGGGGCGCGGCGCTTCGCGCCCGAGCTCAACATCGGCTTCAGCCTGCTCACCTTCCTCGCCGCCTGCGCGCTCGCGGTGCGCGTCGTCGCCGCAGGCCGCCTGATCGTGGCCCACGATCAGTTCTTCATCGACGCCTTCAACGTGTTCCTCGTGACGCTCACCGCGTTCGTCGGGCTCACGACCGCGATCTTCTCGCGTCCCTACATGCGCGTGGAGCTGGAGCACGGCCGGGTGCGATCCACACAGCTGCGCCTCTACCACAGCATGTATCAGCTCTTCATGTCGACGATGCTGGTCGCGCTCACCACCAACAACATGGGGCTCCTGTGGGTGGCCATGGAAGCCGCGACGCTCTCCACGGTGCTGCTGGTGACGCTCTATCGGACCGCCGCGAGTCTCGAGGCTGGCTGGAAATACTTCATCCTGTGCGGCGTCGGCATCGCACAGGCGCTGTTCGGTACCATCCTGCTGTATTTCGCCGCCGAGCACGCCATCGGCGCTGAGGGGGTGAGCGCCCTCTTGTGGACGCACCTGAACGGCGTGAAAGGGCAGCTCGAGCCCGCGGTGCTCGGCCTCGCGTTCGTGTTCCTGCTGGTCGGTTACGGCACCAAGGTCGGGCTCGCGCCGTTGCACAGCTGGCTTCCGGATGCCCATGCCGAGGGCCCGACGCCGATCTCCGCCGTGCTCTCGGGGCTGCTGTTGAATGTGGCCATCTACGCCGTCGTGCGCTGCAAGGTGCTGGTCGAGGGCTCGCTGCACTCGGCGCTTCCCTCGCGGATGCTGATGGGATTCGGACTGCTGTCGGTAGTGCTCGCAGTCTTCCTGCTCTGGCGCCAGCGTGACATCAAGCGGCTGTTCGCCTACTCCTCCATCGAGCACATGGGCATCATCACCTTCGCCTTCGGCATGGGCGGCGCGGTGGCCAACTTCGCCGCGCTGTTGCATATGACGGTGCACTCCCTCACCAAATCCGCGATCTTTTTCGCCGCAGGCCACGCCGCGCAAAAAGCCGGCTCGCAGCTCATGGATCAGATCCGCGGTCTCATCACGGTGAGTCCGACCATTGGCTGGGGCCTCATGATGGGATCGCTGGCGATTCTCGGGCTGCCGCCCTTCGGCGTCTTCGCCAGCGAGTTCCTGATCCTCACCACCGCGATGCGCGAGCAGCCCTGGGCAACGCCGATACTGCTCACCGCCCTCGCGGTGGCGTTCGCCGCCATCTTCGGCCGGGTGCAGCCGATGGTGTTCGGCGAGACGACCGCGAAGCGCCTGCCGCACCCGCCGGCGCTGTTGCCGGTGTTCGTGCACCTCGGCCTGGTGCTCGTTCTCGGACTCTACATCCCGCCTTACCTTGCGGACTGGTATCGGGCGGCGGCGCGGCTGATCGGCGGAGGCGGCTGACATGAGGGAGTGGCGCACGCGCACGGTGTCTCCCGCGGAATGGCGCGGCGCGGCGCGGGATCTGGCCGAGAGCGGCGCACGGCTCGCGGCGCTCTGGGCGAGCGGCGGCGAGCGCGGCATGCCGACCGTGCACGCGGCTTTCTTCACCGGCACGGGAGCGCTGCTCCTCAGCCTGCCGCTCGAGGATCCCGCAACGCCCTATCCCGGGCTCGAGGAGCTCTTCCCGTGCGCTGCCCGCATGCAGCGGGCGGCGGCGGATCTCTCCGGAGTGCGTGCCTCGGATCCCGACACCCGTCCGTGGTTGCGGCACAACGCCTGGCCGGCGGCTTACCGGCCGCTGCTCGATCCGCCGCTGCCAGCCGCAGCGGACCCGCCGGGGATCGAGGCGTACGAGTTCGTGCGGGTCGAGGGCGAGGGAGTGCACGAGATTCCCGTCGGCCCGGTGCACGCGGGCATCATCGAGCCGGGCCATTTTCGCTTCTCGGTGGTCGGGGAGAAAGTGCTGCGGCTCGAGGAACGCCTCGGCTACGTGCACAAGGGCATCGAGCGGCGCTTCACCGAGCTGCCCATCCTGGAGGCCCATCGTCTCGCGGCGCGCGTATCGGGAGACTCGGCGGTCGCGTTCGCCTGGGCCTACTGCCAGGCGCTCGAGAATCTGACGGATGTCGCGCCGCCGGCGCGCGCCGCCTGGCTGCGTGCGCTTTGCCTCGAGCTCGAGCGCGTGGCCAATCACCTCGGAGACCTCGGCGCGCTGGGGAACGACGCCGGCTTCGCCTTCGGTCTCGCGCAGTTCTCGCGCCTCAAGGAGTGGCTGCTGCGCGCCTGCGCCGAGGCGCTCGGCGAGCGCTATCTCATGAATGCCATCGTGCCCGGCGGCGTCCGTCTCGACCTGACGAATGCAGGCGCGCAGCGCCTGCACGCGTGCGTCACCTCAATTGCCGGCGAGGTGGCGCGGCTGCGCGTCGTTTACGATGAGCACGCAGGCGTCCGCGATCGCTTCACGGGCGCCGGCACGGTCACCCCAAGGCTCGCCGCCCGGCTCGGCCTCACCGGCCTCGCCGGACGTGCCAGCGGGCAGGCGTTCGATCTGCGGGTCGACTGGCCCTGTGCGCCGTATACGGAGCTGCCTGTCACGAAGATCGGCAGCCGGGCGGGCGACGTCGCGGCCCGGGTTGCCGTGCGATTCGACGAGCTGGCCGAATCAGCGCGTCTGATCGAGCGCATCATTGCCGGCATCCCCTCTGGATCGCGTCTCGAAGCCGTCGGTCTTCCCCCGCCGGGGTCCCTCGGCATGGGTGCGATCGAGGGCTGGCGCGGGCCGGTGCTGGTCGCGCTCGAGGCCGGCCCCGCGGGCACCATCCGCCGCTGTCACCCGCACGATCCCTCGTGGCAGAACTGGCCGGTGCTCGAGCACGCGATCATCGACAACATCGTGCCCGATTTCCCCCTCATCAATAAGTCCTTCAATCTCTCCTACAGCGGGCACGACCTCTAGGAGCGCACCATGCTGAAGACGCTGCGCCAGATCGCCTCGGTCGGAATCGCGAGCGAGCCCGCGCCCGGACCCGACGAGACCCTGCGCCTGCGGGAGGCGCTGCAGGCGCGCATCCTCGCCGTGCTGGGGCGCGCCCTGTGCGTGCGGGCGGTGGATGCGGGCTCCTGCAACGGCTGCGAGCTCGAGATCCATGCGCTCAACAACCCCTTCTACAACATCGAGGGCCTCGGCATCCGCTTCGTCGCGAGTCCCCGGCACGCCGACCTCCTGCTCGTGACCGGCCCGGTCTCGAGGCACATGGAGATCGCCTTACGCCGTACCTACGAGGCCACGCCCGATCCGAAGCTGGTGGTGGCGATCGGGGACTGCGCCTGCAGCGGCGGCATGTTCGGCGAGGGCTATGCGAGCCGCGGCCGCATTTCCCACGTCATTCCGGTGGACGTGGCCGTGCCGGGATGTCCGCCGGATCCGACGCGGATCCTGACGGGCATCCTCACGGCGCTCGCGGGGCGCTCACCGTCCCCGGGCTAGAACGTCCTCGATGGGCGGCGCCGCCTGCGGCACCGCCTGGCGGTAGTCCTTGCCGAGGAGCGCCGCGATGGTCGCGGCGATCTGCGCCTGGTGCACCTCGCGCGTCTGCGTGCGCTCGCCGAGCGGGGCGGTATCGGGGCCCATCACCGCGATCCAGATGTTCTCCGAGCCCTTCTCCTCGACGCCGTGCTCTTTCCATTCGACCGGTCCGCTGCCGCGCCCGTGATCGGCGGTGAGGATGAACGTCGTCTGATCGCGGTACGCGGGCAGGCGCTGCAGCGTATTCCACAGCTGCGCGACGTAGCGGTCGAAGGAATGGGCGGCGTGCAGCAGCAGGTCGTAGCGGCCCATGTGTCCCCAGTTGTCGGTCTCGCCATAACCGACGAACAGGACCCGCGGCTGTGCCCTGGCAAAGGAGTCCATCAGCGGGATCTGCAGGAACGAGTCGTAGACGTCCGTGTCCTCGAGCTGCGTGGTCGTGCGGTAGAGCTCGTTCATCAGGGCCTCGCGCGGGCCCACATCACCTTTATAGGGCGGGTCCCAGCCGACCTGCAGCGGCAGATGGCTGCGGCCGACGTTGAAGATGTCCTTGAACGCGTCCCAGGTGGCGAATACCGACACCTGTCCCTTGAAATCCGGCAGGCCGTTCAGCCATTCGAACACGGTGATATTCGGGTTCGGTCCGAACTCGTTGGAGTTGATGCGCGGATCGGCGTGGCCCGAGAGCATCTCGTTGTAGCCGGGGTACGAGAACCAGAAGGTATTGGTGACGCGCGCGACGCTCCCTTTCAGCTGGTTGCCGAAGATCTGACCCTTCGCGGCGACGGTGCTCCAGATGAACGGAAACAGCGCCTTGCGCCGCTCGTTCACGTCCTCGCGCCAGAAGGTGCGCTTCAGGTCCTCCTCCTTGTCCCAGATGCCGCCGTTCTTCTCGTTGAGGAGCAGCGGGTCGGCCCCGGTGAAGATCTCCTGCCAGCGCAGTCCGTCGCTCACGATGAGCACGACATTGCGCGTCTTGAGCGGCGCGCCGCTTTCTGCCCACGCCGGCGGCGCGCAGGCGATGAGCGCCAGCACCAGGGCGCTCAGGGCAAACCTGACCAGGTTACGGCTCGACATCGGACTCTCCCCGGGTGACGCGAGGCGCAGGACGCGCCTCGCGTGTCGCTACAATAGCAGGCACCGACCGTGGAAAAGCAGTCCGCACCCCGTGGCGCGAGCTACGTCGTTCTCGGCGCCCTGTGGGCGCAGGCCGTCGCGTCCCTGGCGGCAGCGCCGCCGCCCGCGCAGGGCGGGAGCCCCGGGTCCGCAGGAGCCGGCACGCTGCAGGCAGGCAGCCTGACCTTGCATCGTTGCGACACCGCAGCGACATGGTGCGCCTCGCTCGCGCGTCCGCTCGACCCGAGCGGTGCCGTTCCGGGAACCCTGCCGATCTACTTCGAGTACTACCCCCATACGACATCCGGGCCCGCCGCCGGAACGCTGGTCGCGACCGAGGGAGGCCCGG
>JASHQW010000004.1 GCA_030038875.1 Gammaproteobacteria bacterium
TCGAGCGCCTGCTCACCGACGAACGCCGAGCGGTCGCGCCAGCTGTGCCAGATGAGGAGCGGCACCACCACGTTGCCGATGAGCGGCAGGACGAGCCCCGCGAACGCCGCGAGGTGCGCCAGCATTCCCCAGGTGCGCTCGGCCTCCGTCGGCGTGGCGCCGGAGGCAGGACTCGGGCTCGCGTCGCTCATGCTGCCCGCAGCCTAGCGCATTTCTACTCCGACCGATAACGGACCGTGACGAGGTAGTTGCGGCCCGGTTGCACGTAGTAAGCCTCGGTCTGGTAGCTGCGGTCGAACAGGTTCGCGGCGCGCGCCTCGAGCGTCCAGTTGCGGCCGAGATTCCACTGCGTGAGGAGGTCGGCCGTGAAGTAGCCGCCCAGGGGGAGCGTGTTGGCAGGATCGTCGTAACGGCGCCCCTCGTAGCGCCCGACGATCGCCAGCGAGCCGTTCACCCCCTCGGCCGCATGGATCACGCGGCGCACGGTGAAGCCGGCGTTCTGCTCGGCGCGGCGCGGCAGCAGGGCATCGTCGGCGCCGGGTGAGGTGTTGAGCGGCTGCATGGGGCTCAGTTGCCCGGACAGCACCCAGTCGTCACCGTGCCAGTCGGCCGAGAGCTCCGCGCCGCGCACCCGCGCACGGTTGATGTTCTCGGCGGTGCAGGTCTCGTAGATCGGCGGCGGCACCGCGAAGCATACCGCGGTGATCTCCTCATCGACCGTGGTCTGGTAGGCATGCAGCGACCACCGCAAAGCGCCCTGCTCGCCGTCGAAGCCGACCTCGTAGGACTGCGAGGTCTCGGGCTTGAGGGCCGGATTGCCGTAGTCGGGAAAGTACAGGTCGTTGAAGGTCGGTGCGCGGAACGCCGTTCCCCAGGTGGCGGTGAAGCGCACGCTCTGGGTGAGCTTGTCTTTGATGCCGAGGTTGCCGGTCACGTGGTCGCCGAACTGACTGTTGTCCTCGTAGCGCGCGCCCGCGAGCCCGGACCAGCTGCCCCAGTCGGCGTGCAGGTCGACGAACCCCGCGCGTGTCGTGCGGTCGGTGACCGCATAGGACGTATCGCTGTCGATACTGACGTCCTCGTAATCGACGCCGCTGATGAGGCGTAGCGCCGAGGTGAGCTTGCCGTCGAGCTGCGCGCTGCCGCTGTCGCGCGTGGTGATGAAGGTCTGCCCCGAGACCAGCGCGGTATCGAGAAAGTCGCGCTCGTCGTCCACGTCGCGACCGGCGAGCAGCCGCAGGTGCCAGGAGTCCCCGAGCGCGTCGTCGAGATGCGCACCCATGACCTTCTCCTGGAATTCCAGGTGATCGTCGAAGCCGTCGCCGTCGAAGGCGTTCCAGCCGTGGGTGTAGAGGACGTCGACGCTGGCGGTCAGATCGGGCGTGAAGCGCACGCCGCCGGCGAAGGCGCCCGAGCGGTTGTCGAAGCCGTCGGGCACGCTGGGGGGCGCCGGGTCGAAGCAGCCGGCGATCGCCGACGGCAGGCAGGCGGGAATGCCGGCGCTTGTCAGGATGTCGCCCGAGAGGTTGCCCCAGGCGCTCGTGCCACGCGCCGCCAGGTAGCCGGTGAACTCGTGGGTATCGAAGCTGCCGTCGGCGGCACTGCCCCCGAAAGTCAGGCCCGGCTGGCTCGCCTGGCGCGTGAAGATCTGGATCACGCCCCCGACCGCGTCCGAGCCGTAGAGCGTCGACAGCGGGCCGCGCACCACCTCGATGTGATCGATCTGCTCGAGCGGGATGATCTGCCAGGGCGCGATGCCGAGCGTGGCGGAGCCGACCCGCACGCCGTCGATGAGCAGCAGGGTGTGATCGGAGTCGGTGCCGCGCATGAACACCGAGCTCTGCTGCCCGAGCCCGCCGGCGTTGTCGATGTTGATGCCGGCGAGATCCGCGAGCAGCTCCTGCACCGAGAGTACCTGGCGCGCCTCGATGTCGGCGCGCGTCAGCACGGTCACCGAGAACAGCGACTGGTCCTCGGGCTCCGGAACGCGTGAGGCCGTGACGATGACCTGCTGCAGCTGATCCGCCGGACCGCCCCCGGAGGACGGCGGCTGCTGGCCCCACGCGGCCGGCGTGCACAGAACCCACGACAGCGCCGCGCTGAGACACGCGCGGCGCCAACTGAGACCTTCGGACATGGCAAAGCTCCTGAACAGCACACACCCGTGCCCGTTCGCGTCGTGACAGGAGCTGGCAGGTCTGCGCCTCGTGGCGCACACCGCTCGACCAGCGTCGCCCGCCGCGACGTCAAACGGTGATGCGCGAGGCCGGTCTCCGGGCTCTCGAGCGAAGGCCTTACGCCTCCTGGTGGATCGCCTTCCCGCACCCTTTTTTTAACCGGTGCAGTGGCTCGTGATCCGCCTGATCTCGATTACCGTTGCGGGGGCAGCGCCGGGTTTGGACGAATCCGCACCGGACTTCCCGTTTTACCCGTTCCCTCTCGGGACGAGCACCTCACGCCGCGCGAAGCCTGCCTGCGCCACGCGTCCCGAGTCAAGACAATTCATGGCAGCGCGCCGCGTGGCATCATCGCCGGTCGTGGAACCGCTGCAGAACGACACCGCCCCCGCCCGGCTCGGCACCGCGGCCGAGCTGCTCGGCTATCTGGCGGTGGCGCCGCTCATCGTGTGTCTGGCCTGCGAGGCGGCACTCCCCGGCTATGCCGGGCGCGAGCTCGCGGAGCGCGGCGCGGTCGCCTGGGGCGCGGTGCTGCTCGCCTCCGCCGGTGCGGTGCACTGGGGACTCGCCCTTGCGGGCCTTGTACCGTCGACGCCGGCGCGCATGGCGGCGGCGTCAGCGCCCATACTGACAGCGGCGGCCGCGCTGCTCCTCGGCGGGCAGCGTGCGCTCGCGCTGCTGGTGGTCGGCTTCGGGCTCTTCTGGCTGTACGAGCACCGTTCGCTCGGCAGTGTGCTGCCGCTCGCCTACCTGAGCCTGCGGCGCAACCTGAGTCTCGCGACCTGCACGCTGCTGGCGCTCACCATGATCGCTTCAGACGTGGCGGGCCTTCTGTGACGGGGGATTCGGGCTCGTCGCCCGGGCTGCGCCGCCTGCTCACCCTGGTGATGCTCGCCGGGTTGCTGCTCCTCGGCTTCCTGGTGCTCGATCCCTTCATCGTGCCGGTCGTGTGGGCGGCGATCCTCGCCTATGTGACCTGGCCCGGCTATGAGTGGCTGCTGCGCAAATGGCGCGGCCGCACCGCCCTCGCGGCGCTGGCGATGACCACCGTCGTGAGCGCCGCGGTCATTGCGCCGCTCGCCTGGCTCGCCGTGGTGGTGCGCATCGAGCTGCTGCACGTGTACCAGGACCTGCAGATCCTGTTCGCCGGCGGCGCGCTGCCGCCCGCGATACTCAAGCTCCCGTGGATCGGCGACCAGCTGCACGACCTGGCGGCGCGTGCCGCCCAGGATCCGCACGCGCTCGGGGCGGAGCTGCGCACCGTCCTCGACCACTCCCGCGACCAGATCGGACACCTGATCGGCGGCATCACCCGCAATGCCGCCAAGCTGCTGCTGACCGTGGTGAGCCTGTTCTTCGTGTACCGCGACGGCGCACGCGTCGCCGCCGAGTTCGCGCGCGCACTCGAGCAGGTGCTCGGCCCGCGCGTGCACCATTACCTCACGGCGATCGGGCAGACGGTCAAGGCGGTGGTCTATGGGCTGGTGCTGGCTGCGCTCGTGCAGGGCGTGCTGGTCGGCGTCGGCTACTGGCTCGCCGGGGTCGGCGCCCCGGTGTTTCTCGCCGCCCTCACCACTGTGTGCGGGCTCATCCCGTTCGCGGCGCCGACCATCTGGGTGTGCGTGACCGGGTGGCTGCTGCTCGAGGGGAGCACCGTCGCGGGCATCGGGCTCCTCATCTGGGGCAGCATCGTCATGGGCTGGACCGATCACATCGTGCGGCCATTCCTCATCAGCCGCGAAGCGCAGATCCCCTTCCTCATCGTGCTGTTCGGCGTGCTCGGCGGGCTTGCCGCCTTCGGGCTGGTGGGACTGTTCGTCGGCCCCGTGATCCTCGCGGTGCTGCTCGCGATCTGGCGCGAGTGGCTCCATCAGAGCCACCAGACCTGATGTCCGCTGAAATCGCCGCCTGATGCGCAGCCGGCAAAAGTCGCACCTTTTGCCGGCGGAAATCGAAGTGATGTCCGCTGAAATCGCCGGCGAGGGCCAGCGTCAAGCGCAGCGGGCAAAAGCCGCGCCTTTTGCCCGCGGTCGACGGAGTGATGTCCGCGGAAATCGCTTCCTGCGACTTCCGCCAATCTAACTAGAAAGGAACATCCGGTACGCCGGGTTGGCGGTCTCCTCGACGTAGGCGTAGTGGAGCTCGCGCAGGTGCTCGAGGAAGTCGGCGCGCTCGGGCGGCGGCACCTGGATGCCAGCCAGCACGCGCCCGTAGTCCGAGCCGTGATTGCGGTAGTGGAACAGGCTGATGTTCCAGCGCGAGCCGATTGCCTGCAGGAACTTCCTGAGCGCCCCCGGGCGCTCCGGGAACTCGAACCGGTAGAGCAGCTCGTGCACGAGGCCGCGCGCGTGCCCGCCCACCATGTAGCGCACGTGCAGCTTCGCCATCTCGTCGTCCGTCATGTCGGTGACGGCGAAGCCGGCGGCGCGCAGCTGGCCGGCCACGGCATCCTTCTCGGCACGCCCCTGCGACAGTGCGAGCCCCACGAAGATCTGCGCCGCCTCCGGGCCCGCGTAGCGGTAGTTGAACTCGGTGACGCTGCGCTTGCCGAGCGCCTCGCAGAAGCGCAAGAAGCTGCCCGGCTGCTCGGGAATCACGACCGCGAGCAGCGCCTCGCGCCCGCCGCCGAAATCGGCGCGCTCGGCGACGTGGCGCAGCCGGTCGAAGTTCATGTTGGCGCCGCTGTTGATCGCTACCAGGCGCTTGCCGCGCCAGCCCTCGCGGGCCACGTACTGCTTCAGTCCCGCCAGCGCGAGCGCCCCGGCCGGCTCGACGATCGAGCGGGTGTCCTCGAACACGTCCTGGATCGCGGCGCAGATCTCGTCGGTGTCGGTGAGCAGGATCTCGTCCACGGCGCCGCGGCACAGCGCAAAGGTCTCCTCCCCCACGCGGCGCACCGCCACGCCGTCGGCGAAGATGCCGACGTGCTCGAGCGTCACGCGCCGCCCCGCGCGCAGCGACTCGTACATCCCGGCCGCATCGCGCGGCTCGACGCCGATCACCTTGACGCCGGGGTACAGGTACTTCACGTACACGGCGATGCCGGCAATCAGCCCCCCGCCGCCCACCGGCACGAAGATTGCGTCGAGCTTGCCGCCCGACTGGCGCAGGATCTCCACCGCGATGGTGCCCTGCCCGGCGATGACGTCCGGGTCGTCGAACGGATGCACGAACACCAGGTTCCGCTCGCGCGCGAGCGTGAGCGCGCGCTCGAGCGCCGAATCGTAGTCGTCGCCATGCAGCACGACCTCGGCGTTGAGGTCGATGACCGCCTGCACCTTGATGAGCGGCGTCGTCTCGGGCATGACGATGACCGCGGGAATCGAGCGGCGGCGCGCGGCGAGCGCCACCCCCTGCGCATGGTTGCCGGCCGAGGCGCACACCACCCCGCGGCCGGCGGCCGCCTCGCCCAGGTGCGCGATGCGGTTGTACGCGCCGCGCAGCTTGAAGGAGAACACCGGCTGCAGATCCTCGCGCTTCAAGAGCACCTCGTTGCCGAGCCGGCGCGACAGCCGCGCGGCCGACTCGAGCGGCGACTCGATCGCGACGTCGTAGACGCGCGCCTTGAGGATTCTCTCGATGTAGGGACTCGCCACGCGGGCGAGCTTAGCGAACGCGGTGCGCCCCTGTCAGCGTTTGTCGCCGGTGCGGCGCAGGGCGAAGCGGTACTCCGCGCGCCCGATCATCACCAGGTCGCCGTCCTTCAAGGTCTCGCGGCTGATGCGCCGGCTGTTGACCAGCACGCCATTGGTGCTGTTCAGATCCTCGATGATGGTATGGGCCGGGCCGGCCAGGATCACCGCGTGGTGGCGGCTCACGTACTTGGCGTCGATCTGCAGGTCGTTGTCGGGCGTGCGCCCGACGCTGGTCTTGCGCCCGAGCACGTGCACCACCTCGCGCTCGCCGTCGCTGCGGATGAGGAGGCGCGTCGCGCCGTCGGGCGCCGGCTCGCGCGCCACGCCCTCCTCGGCCTCGGCGTGCGCCGCATCGCGCAGCGCCAGGTGGGTATCCGTGTCGATATGTGCCGCGCGGGTCTCATCCAGCGTGTGGCGCCACTGCTGATTGGCCTTCTCGAGCTCCGAGACGCGCACGTTGCGGTTACGCAGCTGCGACTCGAGGCGCGAGATGGCCTCTTCGGCCGCGCGCAGGTCCGCCTCGAGCTCGCGGGTGCGCTCGATGGCGGCGTCCGAGGCAGTTTGCAGCGTGCGCAGCATGTCCACCTGCTCCGCCACCCGGTCCTCGAGCTGTTTGCCGCGCGCCTCGCCGGCGGCGATGCTGGCCAGGTGCCCGCTGCGCTCGACCTGCGCGGCGCGCACCGCGCCCGCCCATTCCTCCATGTCCGAGCGCACCTTGGCGAGCTCCTCTTCGAGCTCGGCGCCGCGCTTGCGCCCGGCGGCGAGCTCCGCCTCGAGCGTCGCGACGCGGGTACGCGCCTCGCTGAGCGCAGCCTCGTGCTCCCCGGCGCGCGCGGTCACGGTGGCGGTCGCGGCGCGCGACGCCTCGAGCGCGGTCGTGAGACTCGCCTCCACGGCTCGCAACCGCGTCAGCTCGACGTCGCGCTGCTGCAGGGCCGCGCCGAGCGCGCTCACCTGGCTGTCGAGGTCGGCGATACGCGCCGCGCGGTGGCTGAGATCGGACTCGAGCTCTCCGGCGCGCACGTCGCGCCCGGCAAGCTCGCGCGCCAGGCGGGCGCGGCTGGTCTCGTGGCTGTCGACTTCGTCCTGGAGATCCGACAGCAGCCCCTCAAAGAGCGAGCGCCGCCGTTCGGCGGACTGGAATGACTCGAAGTAGCTCGCGGCGCGGGCGCGCATTTCCTCGAGCTCGCCCTGCAGCGCCGCCTGCGCCCGGTCGCGGGCGGCCAGCGCCTGCTCCCGCTCGACATCACGGCCGCGCTGCGCTTCCGCCGCGGCCTCGCGCTCCGCCAGGAGCCGCTGCTCGCCGGCTGCCTTCTCCTCGGCGAGGACGCGCGCATGCTCCGCCTGGCGCTGCTCGGCGGCGCGGCTCGCCTGCGCAAGCTCTTCGGCGAGATTGCTGGCCTGCTGCCCCGCGGCGGCACGCGCCCGGACGAGCTCCTCGCCGAGCTCGGCCTCGCGCTGCGAGGCGGCGGTGCGTACCTCGGCGAGATCGCTCGCATGTTGCGCCTCGCGCCGCTCCGCGGCGGCGCGCGCCTCGGCCTCCTGAGCGGCGCGCTCGGTGTCGCGCTGCTGCGCGGCGGCCCTTGCCGCGGTCAGCTCCTCGGTCAGCTGCTCGAGGCGCCGCTCGGCGCCGGCGCGCGCTGCCCGCACCTCCTCGAGCGTCCGCTCGATCTCCACGAGGCGTGCACCACGGCTCGAGAGCAGCTCCTGAGCCTCGTGCAGGTTGGCCACCGCGGTCCGCAGCGGATCCTCGCCGGCCTCGGCTGCCGCGGGCGGCGGCTCGACCGCCGCTCCCTTGGGCGAGAGCCCGGGCTGTACCCAAGTGTCGACGAGCCGATCGCGAGCGGCGGCCTCATAGGCTTTCGGATCGAGAACTGGTAGCTCGTCGGTGCTGTCGAGGTCAGTCCCCGGAGGTGGCGACCCTTGTGGGGGCGGCCTCAGGCGCGGATCCATTGGGATTGGCTCCCTTATAGCTTTCTGGTGAAAATTTTAGCGCCGCCGCGTGCTTACGTCCGCCCGAGCTGACGCAATTATGTGAGGCGGATCGCGAAAAAAAGCCTCCCCGGACGCTGGAGCGCCCTTCAGGCCCGCAGGAACGGCCGCACGGCGTCCGCGAGGGCGCCCGGGGCCGACTGAAAGAGGTCTCCCCCGAGGTCGGCGAGGTCCACGAAACGGGCCGCCGGCTGCACTTCCCGCACCCGGCCGGTCGCATCCCACCATTCGTCCCTGGGCCGCAGG
>JASHQW010000259.1 GCA_030038875.1 Gammaproteobacteria bacterium
GATGTCGGCGGCGGCGGCCGCAATGGCCGCATCGGCCGCCGCGCGCGCGTTCCCCGCGGGTCCGAAAAGCGCGGCGACGTCGATGCTCGGAACCATGAGCTCCGATCCTACACCGGGCACGGCGCGGACCCGAGCGGGTCTCAGGCGCGAGCGTGCGTGCGAGCGGGAACCGGGAAGCGCTTCAGGCCGCGCCGGCGGAGCGTCCGGGGACGGACTTCAGGGCTTTGAAGCGCCCGGTCGGAGAGAGGTCCTCGCTGCGGGTCTGCGCGTTCCACAGCGCGTTGCGCCGCGCCACGAACGGGCCCTTGGAGAGCTGCTCGAGCGAGCCCGCCTTGGCGAACAGGAATCCCTGTCCGGCCACGCAGCCGAGCGCGAGCAGTGCCGCCACCTGCGGCTCGAGCTCGATGCCCTCGGCCACCGTCTCGAGGCCGAGCGTCTCGCCGAGCGTGATGACCGCGCGCGCCAGCTCCGGCCCGTTGTCGCTGTTGGTCAGGCTGCTCACGAACGAGCGGTCGATCTTCAGGATGTCGATCGGAAAGCGATGCAGATACGAGAGCGAGGAATAGCCCGTGCCGAAGTCGTCGATGGCGAGCCGCACCCCGAGCGCCTTCAGGCTGTGGAACCGCTCGAGGTTCGCATCGGTGTTGTACATGATGGTGCTCTCGGTGAGCTCGATGACCAGGTTCCCCGGCTCGAGCCCGGATTCGGCGAGCGCCTGCGCCACGTCGTGCACCAGCTCGCCGTGCTGCAGGTGGCGGCCGGAGATGTTCACCGCGAGCCGCAGTCCGGCGCCGCCTGCGATCGAGCGGCGCCACGCGCACAGGTCGCGGCAGGCCTGGCGCAAGACCCAGCGCCCGAGCTTGACGATCTGGCCGGATTCCTCGACCACCTGGATGAAGCGTCCCGGCATGAGGACTCCCGCTTCCGGGTGGCGCCAGCGCACCAGCGCCTCGACGCCGAGCAGGCTCTTGGTGCCGAGGTCCACGATCGGCTGATACTCGAGGAAGAATTCCTCGTTGGCGAGCGCGCGCGAGATGTCCGCCTCGAGCCGCAGCCGCTCGTGCAGCAGCGCCTGCATCTGCGCCTGGAAGGTCACGTGGCGGTTCTTGCCGGCGGCCTTGGCGTGGTACATGGCGATGTCGGCGTTGCTGAGCAGCGCCTCGGCGCTCGCCTCGGCGGCGGAGACCGCCACCCCGACGCTCGCCCCGACGCGCACCTCGCGCCCGTCGAGCTGGAATGGCACGTTCAGGGCCGCGATCAGCGCATCCGCGACCCTGCCGACCTCGCTCGAGCGCTCGACGCCCTCCATCAGTACCGCGAACTCATCGCCTCCGAGCCGCGCCACGGTGTCGGAGGAGCGCGTGGTCTGCAGGATCCGATGCGCCACCGCCTGCAGCAGCCGGTCGCCGGCGTCGTGCCCGAGGGAATCGTTGATGTTCTTGAAGTTGTCGAGGTCGAGGAACAGGACCGCGAGGCAGTTCGGGCCGCGCTGTGCGATGGCGAGCGCATGCTGCACGCGGTCGCGGAACAGGTTGCGGTTAGCGAGCAGCGTCAGCGGGTCGTGGAAGGCGAGCTGGCGCAGCTGCTCCTCGAGCGCCTTGCGCTCACTGATGTCGCGGAAGTTGAGCGCGAGTCCCTGCACGGCCGGGTCCTGCATCAGGTTGCTGCCGACGGTCTCGACCACGTAGCGCTTGGTACCGCGCTCGACCCGCAGCTCGACCGGCCCGACCGTGCTGCCCGCCGGGGTGGCGGCCACCTCGGCGAGAAAGGCCCGCAGCTTCTCCGCATCTTCGCCGGCCCAGAGGTCCGGCAGGCTCTTGCCGGTAATCTCCGCGGGCCTGAGCCCGAGCGTGCGCTCGGAGGCCGGCGAGGCGAAGCGCAGCACCCCGTCGGCGCCCACGATCATGATGACGTCCGAAGCATTGGCGATCAGCGAGGCATAACGGTCCTCGACCATGCGCGCCGCGCGCCGCTCGCGCACCAGCGCATCGCCCCGCAGCACGACGCTCTGGCGCACCATGAGGAGCAGCGTCAGCGCGAACACCACCATGGTCATCATGTTCGCCGGACCGCTCACGTCGCCGCCGCTCAGGTACACGAGCATGAGGAACGCCGCGAGCATCGCGACGTAGGGCAGCGCGCGCGCCAGCGCGTCCGCGTTCTGCGAAGTCGTCGGCGGCGGCGCCGCCATCCACTTGAGCTGCACACGCGCCGCCGCAGCCAGCGGCACGTAGCACAGCAGGTACATGACCTCGGAGGAGTCGCCCGGCAGGTAGTAGCCGCGCATCTTGGCGAGCGACCAGACGATGTCGCCGGCGAACATGGTGGCGAAACCGGTGAGCAGCAGCAGCGGCACGCGCTGCCCGCCGAGGTTCCCCGAGCCGGTCAGCAGCAGCACGCCGAGCATCAGCAGCAGCACGCAGTCGAGCGTGAGATAGGCCTGGCTCAGCACCTGCTTCAGGACCGACGCCTCGTGCTGCTGCGCGGCCGGATGCAGCACCAGGAACCAGAAGAACGCCCCGAAGCCCACGGCGAAGATGGTTGCGTCCATGGAGAGCTGGACCCACGGCACGCGCACCGCCGCCGCGCGGATCAGGAAGATCGCCGCCGCCGGCAGCGCCAGGTAGAAGCCGCAGTAGAAGAAGTCACACGGACCCGGAAAGGGATCGAAGCCGCGCAGCCAGGAGCTGGCGCCGATGCATTCGCCGACCAGGTAGAGCGCCAGCGCGCAGGCGAGCGAGATCCAGGCGCGGCGCAGGTCGCCGGCGGGTGCGCAG
>JASHQW010000260.1 GCA_030038875.1 Gammaproteobacteria bacterium
TTCGTGCTCCCGGGCTTCATCATGATCGGCTGGTGGGGCGGCTTTCCCTATTGGCAGTCAGTAGCGATCTGCGCCACCGGCGGCATCCTCGGAGTCATGTATTCCATCCCGCTGCGTCGCGCGCTGGTCACGGACTCGGATCTGCCCTATCCCGAGGGCACCGCCTGCGCCGAGGTCATCAAGGTCGGCTCCGGCGACGTCGCGGACCCGGATTCGGTCGAATCCGGCGGCAAGGGCCTCAAAGCGGTGCTGGTGGGCTCTCTAGTCTCTGCCCTGTTCCTGGTGATGGTGCAGACGCGGCTGTTCCTGGGAGACGTGGCCCACAGCTTCCGCTTAGGTTCCGACCGGCAGGCGCCGGTCAGCGGCTTCGATTTCCAGCTGTCGCTCGCGCTCTTCGGCATCGGCCACCTGGTGGGCGCGAGCTGCGGCATTGCGATGTTCGTCGGCGCTCTCATTGGTTGGGGCTGGGGAGTGCCGCACTTCAGCGCCCTGCACCCGGCCGCGGGCGATGCGGGAGAGCTCGCGCACGCCAGCTGGAGCCACTATGTGCGTTACGTGGGCGCCGGCGCGATCGCCATCTCGGCCATCTGGACGCTCATCAAGCTCGTGAAGCCTGTCATCGGCGGCCTGCAAGGCGCCATCGCTTCCTCACGGGCGCGCAAGGCCGGCAAAGGCGACACCCTGGCACGCACCGAGCACGACATTCCGGTCGACCAGGTGGGCCTGGTGTCGTTGATCTGCATCGTTCCCATCTGCTGGCTGCTGTGGAACTTCGCCACGAGCGCGGGCCTGGGCGATCACGCGCTGCTCCTGACCATCGGCGGCATCATCATCGTGGTCGTCATCGGCTTCCTGGTCTCGACCGTCTGCGGCTACATGGCGGGTCTCATCGGCGCCTCCAACAGTCCGCTCTCAGGCATCGGCATCCTGGTGGTAGCCACCACGGCGCTGTTCCTGGTGGTGACCGTCAAGTCGTCGCTCCCCCCGGAGATGGGCAAGGCACTCGTGGCCTACGCGCTCTTTGTCACTGCCGTGGTATTCAACGTGGCGGCCATCGCCAACAACAACCTGCAGGACTTGAAGACCGGCCAACTGGTGGAATCCACGCCCTCGAAACAACAGTGGGCGCTGGTGATCGGCGTGGTGGCGAGCGCGCTGGTGATTCCGCCGGTGCTGGACCTCGTCAACAAGGCCTACGGTTTTGCCGGTGCCCCTGGCGCGGGAGCCCACGCGCTGCCGGCGCCCCAGGCGGGCCTCATCTCCGCCCTCGGCCAGGCGGTGATCCAGAACGATCCGGAGAAGTGGCAGCTCATGGCGTTGGGCGCCCTCATTGGCGCCGGCATCATCGTCGCCGACTTCCTGCTGTCGAAGACCACGCGCGCCATGCGTCTGCCGCCGCTCGCCGTGGGCCTCGGCATCTACCTGCCGACCGCCGCGACGCTGATGATCACCGTGGGGGCCCTCGTCGGCTGGCGGTTCGACCGGCGCGCCGACCGGAGTGCTAAGCCCAACGCCACCAAGCAGGTCGGGGTGCTGCTGGCATCGGGCCTCATCGTCGGCGAGAGCGTGCTGGCGGTCGTGTTCACGGCGCTCGTCGCCTTCACCAACAACCCCTTCCCCATCGGGGTGGTCGGCGACTCGTTCGAGGCCGCCTCGGAGCTCCTCGGCGGCATTGCCTTCGTGCTGCTGATCTGGTGGGTGTACCGCTGGGCGGAAAGGCTGCCGGCGCGCTGATGGACGTCAGCTGCGGAAGACGTCGGTGCTGAGGTAACGCAGCCCCGAATCCACCGCGATCGTCGCCACCGTGGCCTTGGGGCCTAAGCGCTGCGCGACGGCGAGCGCCGCGACGAGATTGGCGCCGGTCGAGGTGCCGGCGAACAGGCCCTCCTCGCGTGCCAGGCGGCGCGCCATGGCCTTGGCCTCCGCGGTCGGCACGGTGAGGATCTCGTCGACCTCCGCGCGCCGCCAGAGCGGCGGCACGAAACCGATCCCGATGCCGTCGATGTTGTGCGCGCCCGGAGCGCGCCCCGAAAGCACCGCCGACTCCGCCGGCTCGACTGCGAACACTCTGAGGCGCGGATTGTGGAGGCGCAGTGTATGGGCGCTGCCATGGATCGAGTGCGCGGTGCCGACCGCCTGCACGAAGGCGTCGACGCGCCCGCCGCTCTGCTGCCAGAGCTCCTCGCCGAGGGAGTGATAGCCGGCCTCGCCGTCGCGGTTGTTGAGCTGGTCGCAGTACCAGTGGCCGGGGCGGCGGCTGATCTCGTCGGCCCTGGCGATCAGCCCCCTGATGAGCTGCTCGGTGATCTGCCCGCCCGGGGCCTCGACGTCGGTGATCTCGGCGCCGTAGGCGCGCATGGTGTTGCGCTTGTCGGGACTGAAGGCGTTGGAGAACACGAAGTGCGCCTTGAAGCCGAGAGCGGCACACACGAGCGCCAGCGAGATGCCGGTCGTGCCCGCGGTGTACTCGACCACCGTGTCGCGGGGCCGCAGCCGTCCGTCGGCGGCCGCGCGCTCGATCATGGCGCGCGCCACGCGGTCCTTCATGCTGCCGGTCGGGTTGGCGGATTCGAGCTTGACTACGATGCGCGCCGAGCCCGCCGGCGGCAGCCGCGTGAGCTCGACGAGCGGCGTGTTGCCGATCGCCGCCAGTATTCCGGTCGATGCCATCTGTCGCACCCTCGAGCCCGCAGGGCCTTACAAGGGACTGCGGCGCCGGCCGTAGCGCTCGAACCCATGATGGCCGATGAGGGCCGAGCCGAGCCACCCCGTGAGCCAGACGATGATCCAGGTGAGCAGCGCCGCCCTGAAGCCCCCGTAGAGATGAAAACCCGGGAGGACCCAGGCGACCAGCGCTACCATGGCGGCGTTCAGCACGAGGAGGAAGAGCCCGAGCGTCACGATGGTCAGCGGCAGCGTGAGAACGAAGGCGATCGGCCGCACGACGGCATTCACGACGCCGAGCAGCAGACCGGCGAGGAGCAGCGTCGGCACGTCGTCGATGTGCACACCGCGCACCCAGCGGCTCGCGAGCCACAGCCCGAAGGCGGCGAGCAGCGCCCGCAGCAGGAACCCGGTCACCGCGCTCCCGCGGCGGGCTGCGCCTCGGCGAGCACCTTGAGGCGGTTGAGCGCCTGCAGCCACGCGGTCCGCAGCCGCCAGTACTGAGTATCCCACTCGGGCTCGCCGGGCACTCCCGAGCCCAGGAGCCGCACGACCGTGCCTCCCGGCACGGCCTCGACGATGAGATCGTCGGTGAGCACCGACTCGGCGCGGGGCAAGGCGGGGTTCGGGAGATAGATGAGCCGCAGCCGCCGGCCCGCCTCGAACACATCGATGTGCGCCTCGAGCTCGGTCACCCGGTCGACGCGCGCGCGGAACAGGCCTCCCTGGCGCGGCTGCAGCTCCGCCTCGGGCGAGCACCAGCGCGCGAGGCTCTGCGGCTCGGTGATTGCCCGCCATACCTTATCAGCGTCGGCGGCGATGTCGACCCGGTGCGCGTAGCCACGGACTCGTTCAGCCATGGGGCGCATTCTGCCATGCTAGGTGCCAGGGGGATCCATGCCATACGTTCACATCGTGCTCGCGCTCGCCCTGCTTGAGTTCTTGCTGTTCGGTCTCGCGGTCGCCCGCGCGCGCGAGACCTACAAGGTGCCGGCGCCGGCCACCACCGGCCACGAGGTGTTCGAGCGCTATTTCCGCGTCCAGATGAATACCCTCGAGCAGCTGGTGATCTTCGTGCCGTCGATCCTGCTCTTCGGGGCGTACGTGAGCCCGTGGCTCGCGGCCGCACTCGGGCTCCTTTTCATCCTTGGCCGGGCGGTCTACTTCAAGGGCTACGTGCGGGCCGCCGAGGGGCGCCACACGGGCTTCATGCTGAGCGTCATCCCCAACGTCACGCTCCTCGTCGGGGCGCTGCTCGGCGCGGCGTGGAAGCTGCTGCGGCCGGCATTCGGCTGAAGTCCTCGGCTGCTCAGCGCTCCGCGCCCTCGCGCCCGGCATCCGCGCGCCGCCAGAGCGCGCTCGCGAGCGGCGCGAGCGAGGCCAGGATGATCGCGATCGTCACCAGACCGAAGTGCTGCTTGACCAGCGGGATATTGCCGAAGAAATACCCGCCCCAGATGAAGAGCAGCACCCAGGCGCAGCCCCCGGCGAGGTTCCAGGCGAGGAATCTCCCGTAGGGCATGCGACCGATCCCGGCGACGAACGGCGCGCAGGTGCGGATGATGGG
>JASHQW010000261.1 GCA_030038875.1 Gammaproteobacteria bacterium
CGCCACGACCGGCGAGAATTCGCGGTCCGTGATCAGCACCGCCGCCTCGCAGTGCTGCATCTGCCAGGCGAGCAGCGCCGCGTCGAGGCGCGTGTTGAGGGTATGGATCACCGCATCGAGCGCCGGTACCGCGTAATGCGCCTCGATCATCTCCGGGGTGTTGGTGAGCATGGTGCTGACGGTGGTGCCGCGCCGCACTCCGAGCGCGCGCAGCGCGGCCGCGAGCCGCGCACTGCGCTCGTGCGTCTCCCGCCAGCTGTAGCGGCGGCTGCCGTGCACCACGGCCGGCAGGTCGCCGTAGATCTCGGCGCTGCGCTCGACGAAGCTCACGGGCGACAGCGCCACGAAGTTGGCGGCGTTCTTGTCGAGCGACTCGTCGTAGATGCTCATGGCGTTGCGAGTGCGCCCACCGCACCGTCGTTGAACTTGACGGCGGCATGCGAGCCGTCGCAGAAGGGCTTGTTCTTCGAGGCACCACAGCGGCACAGGGTCACGCGGTTGCGCACCTCGTAGGCAAAGCCATCGGCGGCGATGACCGGAATCCCGCCCCGCAGCCACAGCGGCCCGCTGACGCCCTCGGGGGGATCCTCGATCACGCCGATCGAGACCGGCAGGTGATGCTCGATCGGCTTCCCCGTGGCACGGTCCGAGGCGACCAGGCGTCCCGAGGGGCAGTTGTTCACCTGCCGCACGAAGGCCGTGCGCACCTCGGCCTCATCGGTACGCTCGACCTGATTCCACACCTGCCCGTTCGGGTCGCAGAAGCGCGCGAACGCACACAGGACTTGCGCGTCCGAGAGGGCGAGCGCCGCTCCCTCGGTGAGCTCTGCCTGCGCGCGATAGGGCTCGCGGCTCGCAGTCTCGGTGCCGTCGAACCCGACCTTCTTGTGCGTGCCGTCGCAGAAGGGCTTGTTGGCGGAATGCCCGCAACGGCACAGCGCGTAGCTTGGCTGCTCCGGGAAGGGATGGCTCTCGCGCCAGCGCTCCGAGCCGCCCTCGCGGTCGGGCACGATCGTCTGCCGGGCCATCGGCACCGAGCCACTCACCAGATAGGGCCCGTTCCTGCTGACGACCACCCGTGGCTCGCCCGTGGACTTCGTCATGGCTGAACTCCCCGGACCGCTGTTGTTTGGATCGCGCGCGGGCCCGAGTGCCTAGACTGAACCAAGCGCGCGCGCGCGACAAGAGTGTGGCCAGCGCGCACCGAGCGCGCGAATAATGCCCCTGGTACGCCGGCAAGTGGCGCCGTCAGCGGAGCAGGTCATGGCCAAGAAGACCCGTTTGGTACCGCCCATCCCGAGCCTCGGCAAGCACCGCTACGCGCGCGAGCTGCGGCGGCTGCAGATCGAGCTGGTGAAGCTGCACCGCCACGTCATCGCCCGCGGCCGCAAGGTGCTGGTGATCCTGGAGGGACGCGACGCCGCGGGCAAGGATGGCACCATCAAGCGCATCGTCGAGCACCTGAGCCCGCGCGAGGCGCGGGTGGTGGCGCCCGGCAAGCCGAGCGACCGCGAGGAGACGGAGTGGTACTTCCAGCGCTTCGCCGTGCATCTGCCGGCGGCCGAGGAGATCGTGCTCTTCAACCGCAGCTGGTACAACCGTGCCGGCGTCGAGTACGTCATGAGGTTCTGTACGCGCGCCGAGCACGATGCCTTCCTCGAGTCGGCGCCGGGCTTCGAGCGGATGCTGGTGCGCTCAGGGATCCACCTCCTCAAGTATTATCTCGACATCAGCCGCCCCGAGCAGGCGCGGCGGCTGCGCGAGCGGCGCCGCGACCCGCTCAAGCAGTGGAAGCTGAGCCCGGTGGACGAGGCGGCCCAACAGCACTGGCACGACTACAGCCGTGCCCGCGACCAGATGTTCCTGCGCACCCACACGCGCGAGGCACCCTGGATGGTGGTGCGCGCCGACGACAAGCACCAGGCACGCCTCAATGTCATTCGCGACATACTGGCGCGCGTGCCCGCGCCCGGCGTCGCGCGCAGGCTCGCGGTGCCCGATGCGCGCGTGCTGCGCGAATTCAGCGAGCCGCTCCTCAGCTCGGGGTGGGTGGCGCGTTAGGTTACAATGCGGGGTGCGCATGCACGAGCCACGCTCCACCACCCCGACATTCGCCGTGCAGGCGCTGATGTTCGCGGCCACCGCGATCGTCATGCTCGGCAACTACTACGGCTACGACTCGATCGGCCCGGTGGCCGAGCAGCTCTCGCACGAGCTGCATTTTTCCGACACGCAGATCGGCACCCTGAACGCGATCTACAGCCTCCCCAACGTCTTCCTGGTGGTGATCGGCGGGGTGCTGGTCGATCGCCTCAGCGCGCGGCGCATGGTGGTCGCGACTACGGCGATCTGTCTGGCGGGCGCTGCGGTCACCGCGGTCGGTGCTCGGTTCCCGGTGATGGCGGTCGGGAGACTGCTTTTCGGGATCGGGTCGGAGACGCTGGTGGTGGCCGTGCTGGTGGCGCTCGCACAGTGGTTCGCCGGGCGTTATCTCGCGCTGCTGATGGCCATGAACCTGAGCCTGGCGCGCCTCGGCTCCTATCTCGCGGACCAGTCCCCGTCCTTCGCCGGCGGACTCTATGCGCGTGGCTGGCAGCCGCCGCTATGGCTGGCGTTCGCCTTCGCGGCCGCCTCTTTTGCCGGCGCGCTGCTGTACTTCTGGCTCGACCGGCGCGAGGCGCCACGCGGAACGCTGGCGCTGCCGCCGCCTCCGGAGCGCTTCGACTGGCGCCACCTGCTCACCTTCCGCGTCGAGTACTGGGTGCTGGTCGCGGTGTGCGTGACCTTTTATTCGGTCATCTTCCCGTTCCGCAGCACCTTCGCCATCAAGTACCTGCAGGAGGCGCAGGGTTATACGCTGGCGCAAGCCGGTAACCTCAACAGCTACGTGTTTCTCGCCGCGGTGTTTGCCACCCCGGTGTTCGGATTTCTCCTCGACCGCATGGGGCGCAACACTCTGCTGCTCGCCGCGGGCGCGGTGCTGCTGGCGCCGAGCTTCCTGGTGCTGGGAGCGCTGCCGGATGGCGCGGGGCTCTCGACCGCGATGCTCGGCGTGAGTTTCTCGTTCCTGCCCGCGGTGCTCTGGCCGACAGTCGTGCGCTACTCGCCGCCTGAGCACCTCGGCACCGCCTACGGTCTCATGACCACGCTGCAGAACGCGGGGCTCTTCGGCGCGAACATCATCGCCGGCTATCTCAATGACGCATACAGGGCCAGCGTGGCCAATCCCGGCGGCTACACACCCATGCTGTGGTTCTTCGGTCTGCTGAGCCTCACCGCATTCGTGCTCACGCTGGTACTACGGGCGCTCGATCAGGGCGCCGCCGCCCGCCCCGCGGCGGCCGGTGGCCGCAGCTGAGCGGCAGCGGCCATGGAATGGCTGACGGCGCTGTTCGTCTTCGCGGTGCTCGCCGGGAGCGCGATCGAGCTGTGGCTCGCGCAGCGGCAAACGGTTGCCGTCGCGCGCCATCGCGGCGTCGTGCCGGAGCCCTTTGCGGCCAGCATCTCCGCGGAGGACCATGCTAAGGCGGCCGACTACACCGTCGCCAAGGTGCGCCTCGGGCGCATCGGCTTAGGTTTGGACGCCGCGCTGGTGCTCGCGCTCACGGTCGGCGGCGGCCTCGCGGCGCTCGATGCTCTGTGGCGCCGCTCGCACCTCGCCGAGCCCTGGCTCGGACTCGCCGTGATCGCGTCCGCGGCGCTCCTGATCCGCCTCGTGAGCCTGCCGCTCTCGCTGTGGCGGACCTTCAGACTCGAGGCACGCTTCGGCTTCAACCGCACGACCCCCGCGCTCTACCTCGCCGATCTCGCCAAGAGCCTGGCGCTCGCCGTGGTGCTCGGCGGGCCGTTGCTGCTCGCGACGCTCTGGCTCATGGAGCGCGCCGGGCGCTGGTGGTGGCTCGTGGCGTGGCTGCTGTGGCTCGCGTTCATGCTGGTGATGGCCTGGGCGTGGCCGGCGTTCATCGCGCCGCTCTTCAACCGCTTCTCGCCGCTCGCCGACCAGGAGCTCAGAGGGCGCATCGAGTCGCTCCTCGAGCGCTGCGGCTTCGCCTCCAAGGGCGTGTTCGTGGTCGACAGCTCGCGCCGTTCGAGCCACGGTAACGCCTACTTCACCGGGATCGGCCGGCACAAGCGCATCGTGTTCTTCGATACGCTGCTCGAGACCCTCGGCCACGGCGAGGTGGAGGCGGTGCTGGCGCACGAGCTCGGCCACTTCCGCTTGAAGCACGTTCGCCAGCGGCTGTGGGTCTCGGTCGCGGCCGCCTTCGCCGGACTCGCCGTGCTCGGCTGGCTCGCCACGCAAAGCGGCTTCTACCGCGCGCTCGGCGTGCCGACGCCCTCGCCGCACGCGGCGCTGCTCTTGTTCGTGCTGGCAGTGCCGGCGTTCACCTTCTTCATCACGCCGCTCGCCTCGCTCTGGTCGCGCCGGCATGAGTTCGCGGCGGACGCCTTCGCGACGCGCCATGCGAGCGCCGCCGAGCTCGCCGCGGCGCTCGTGAAGCTGCATCGCGACAATGCCAGCACTCTGACGCCTGATCCCATATACGCGGCGTTCTACTACTCGCATCCTCCGCCGCTGGTACGCATCACGCGGCTGCAGGAGCAGGCGCAGAGGTGAGCCACATGTTGCGCAGCGTCCTCGGTGTCGTGATCGGCGCGATCGTGTGGATGGTGGGGTTCTACTTGCTGGCCATGGCGCTGGCGCACCTCTGGCCGGACTACGCAATCCACGCGCGACAGTGGGTGAGAGACGGCGCCTTTACCTTCACGCCTGGCATGGCGTGCTGCAATCTGCTGCTCTGGGTGCTGGCCGAGGCCGGAGCCGGTTCGGTGGCTGCGAAGGTCTCGAAGCGTCTCCGGGCGGTATGGGTGCTGGCGGGGCTGGGGGCGATCTATCTGGCGGCCGTGCATCTCGTCCTGCATTGGCGGGTCTTCCCGTGGTGGTACAACCTCGGCGTGGTGATACCGGCGGCTCCGGCGGTGCTGCTCGGCGCGAGGCTCGCAAACCGCCGCTAGGGGATGTAGTAGAGGTCGATCGACTTGCCGATGCGCTCGACGGGCTCATAGGCGTCGAGCCAGGCGTAGTCGCTCAGGTTTCGGGTGCGCGCGAGCTGCGAGACCGCCACCCAGCCGGTGGTCGGCTGGTGCGGCGGGAGGATGACGAGCGGTGGCAGCGGCTCGCGCGTCAGGTCCGCCGTGCCGCGGTAGGCGAGGCTGAGGCGCGGGATCCTGAGCTCCGCCGCCCTCTTCTCGAGACGCCTCAGGTCCTGGCCCCAGTCGAGGTCCGAGTCGACCAGCACGCGCTCGGGGTGGGAGACGGTCTCGTTGAAGTAGGCGAGGTAGTCCGGCCACGCGAGCCAGAGCGTGCTCAACTGCCAGCTGAGCACGGCCGCGAGGGCGACGGTGCCCGCCGCCGCCAGCCGCCGGTCCGCCATGCGGCGCAGCGCCTGCCAAGCGCGGGTCACCACCCAGGCGGCGCCGAGCGCGAGCAGCGGATAGAGGATCAGCACGTGGCGGATGCCGATGTTGATGTGGCTGAAGCCGCTCGCGAATACCAGGATCGCCACGATCAGGATCGCGGGTGTGATCCGCCAGTTGTCACCGCTCCGCCAGCCCTCGCGGGCGAGCCAGGCGACCCCGGCGCTGCCAGCCGTGAGCAGCGGCAGCGGCGTCTTCACCGCGAGCGCAACGAGATAGAAGTACCACCAGCCGGTCGTGCGCACTTCCCCCAGCAGAAACGACAGATGTCCGGTGTCGTTGTGTGCCTCGACGGCCACGAATCCATTGAGCACATCCTTGATCTCGCGCGGCAGCCACAGGTGCTGCAACACGACGCCGAGCGCATGCTCGACCCCGCGCTGCTGCAGCAGGTAGAACACCGCCCAGTCGAAGCGCGCCGCGACCCGGGCCTCGTTCGGTGCCCGGATGCCATAGGCGAAGAAGAGCGGCAGCAGGGCGGCGAGTGCGACGAGGGCGAGCTCCGCCGCGCGTAAACGGCGGATGCGCGCGCGCTCTTCGGGGCTGGCGGGCGGGGCCAGCCACCAGTGAGTGAGCCCCAAAGCGAGCAGCGACATGCCGATGTAGGGCACGGCCGAGAACTTGGTCCCCACCGCAAAACCGCTGGCGAGCCCGAACAGGAGCGCCGTGCGCCAGTTCGGCGTGTCGAGCCAGCGATCGAGAGCGTAGAGAGCCAGCAGGATGGTCGCGGCCGCCGCCACGTCGAGCGCCGCAAGGCCGGCATGCCCGAGCACCGGCGGCACCGACACGAGCAGGATCACGGCGAGCAGCGCCGCACCTTCGCCGGCGAGCATGCGCCGCGCCCACAGCCACGTCACGAAGAGCAGCAGCACGAAAAAGGGCAGCGCCCCGGCGCGCGCGAGCGTCAGGTAGAGGTCGTACTTGCCATCGCGGTAGAGGATGTCCTCGCCCTCGGTCACACCGCTCGGCGGCGGTGTGCCGTAGGAGTGGGCGCCGGCGAGGTACGGCCCGAGCGCCAGCACCACGCGGCCGATGGGCGGATGCTCGGTGTCGTATTCGTAGTAGCCGCGATCGAGCAGCTCCACCCCGGCGACGAGATGCTCGGGCTCATCCCAGGTCGCGAAGAACACGTGCCAGGTGCTGGCGACGAGCCCGCACGCCCCGAGCACGATCAGCGCGAGCGCGACACGCGCGGCCGGCGTCGCGCGCGCCACCGTCGCCGAGGACGGCTCAGCCACCGAAGGGGTGCCGCAGCACGATGGTCTGATCGCGGTCCGGGCCGGTGGAGATCATGTCGAGCGGCACCTGGGTGAGCGCCTCGAGCCGCTCGAGGTAACGGCGGGCGTTGCCCGGCAGGGCGGCGTAGTCGGTGACCCCGACGGTCGATTCGCGCCAGCCGGGCAGCTCCTCGTACACCGGCTCGATGCCGGCGTAGTCCTCCACCGTGAGCGGCGGCTCGGGGCTCGCCACCCCGTCGATACGATAGCCCACGCCGATGCGAATGGTGTCGAGCCCGTCGAGCACGTCGAGCTTGGTGATGCACAGGCCCGAGACGCTCGAGTTCACGATCGCGCGCTTCAAGGCCACCGAGTCGAACCAGCCGCAGCGGCGGCGGCGGCCGGTCACCGAGCCGAACTCGTGACCGACGCGCGACAGGTGCTCGCCGTATTCGTCGAAGAGCTCGGTCGGAAAGGGCCCGGCGCCGACGCGGGTCGTATAGGCCTTGACGATGCCGAGCACGCGGTCGAACGCCCGGGGACCCAGGCCCGTGCCCGTGGCGGCGAAGCCCGCCGTGGTGTTGGACGAGGTGACGTAAGGATAGGTGCCGAGGTCCACGTCGAGCATCGCTCCCTGGGCGCCCTCGAAGAGCACGTTGGCCCCGGCGGCGCGCAGCTCGGCGAGCGAGCGCGTCACGTCGGTGACGAGCGGCTTCAAGCGCTCGCCGAGCGCGAGCTGCGCATCGAGCGTCTGCTGAAAATCGACTGGCGGCAGCCGGTAGTAGTGCTGCAGCAGGAAGTTGTGCAAGTCGAGCACCTCGCCGAGCTTGGCGGCGAAGCGGTCGCGCTGGAAGAGGTCCGCGACCCGCACGGCACGGCGCGCCACCTTGTCCTCGTAGGCCGGCCCGATGCCGCGGCCCGTGGTGCCGATCGCGTTGGCGCCGCGGGCGCGCTCGCGCGCCCGATCGAGCAGCACGTGCGAGGGCAGGATCAGCGGGCAATGCGGCGAGATCGCGAGCCGCTCGAACACCGGCACGCCCTGAGCGATGAGCATATCGCTCTCGGCGAACAGCGCCTCGAGGGAGAGCACCACGCCGTTGCCGATGAAGCAGCGCACCTCGCGCCGCAGGATCCCGGACGGAATGAGCGACAGCACGGTCTTCCTGCCGTCGATCACCAGCGTATGGCCGGCGTTGTGTCCCCCCTGGAAGCGCGCCACTGCCGCCGCGCGCTCGGTGAGGAGGTCAACGACCTTGCCTTTGCCTTCATCGCCCCACTGGGTGCCGATGACGACGACGAATCTGCCCATGCGTGCCTACCGCGCCACGAACAGGATGATCACGCCGACCAGCATGGAACCCAAGCCTGCGATGCGCAACTCGCGGTCGCGCACCTCGATGAGGCGCGCGAGCGCGCGCTTCACGCCCTGCGGATTGATGAAAGGAGCGATGCCTTCGAACACGAGAAACAGGCCGAACGCGGCCGCGAGGTCGGAAGAGTTCACGCCGCCGGCTTCACTTCCCTGCCCGGCGCTTGTCCGGGTCCTTCAGGTACTTGAAGAACTCCCCGTCGGGAGTCAGTACCAGGAGGTCCCCGTCCTTGCCGAGGGAGTGCTCGTAGGCCTGCAGGCTGCGGTAGAAAGCATAGAACTCGGGGTCCTTCGAGTAGGCGCGCGCGTAGGTCTGCGTGGCCACCGCGTCGCCCTCGCCGCGAATGCGCAGCGCGTCGCGCTCGGCGTTGGCGAGAATCTCGGTGCGGCGCCGCTCAGCCGCGGCGCGGATGCCGGTGCTGGCGCTCTGCCCTTCGGCGCGCAGCCGCCCAGCGGTCTTGGCGAAGCCCTGCTTCATGCTCTCGAAGACGCGCGCGGCGACGTCGTCCGGCAGATCGATGCGCTGCACGCGCACGTCGACCAGCTCGACGCCGAGGCCCGCGCCGCTCTTGCTTGCCTGCCCGAACATGTCGCTCGTGATCCCGGCACGCTCCGCCGACACGATCTGCTGCAGCGTGCGCTGCGCCACCACGCCCTTGATCCCGTCCTTGACGATGTCGGCGAGGCGCTCACCGGCCAGCTCCACCCGGCCGCCGGTCGCCGTGTAGAACTGCACCGGGTCCTTGACGCGCCACTTGATGTAGAAGTCGACGATCAGCCCGCGGTTGTCGTTGGTGAGGAAGGTCTCGCCGTTATAGGACTGCGAGAGGATGCGCCGGTCGAACTTGGTCACGACGTCCCAGGGCCACTTGTAATGCAACCCGGGCGCATAGTGGCTGCCCTTGACGGCCCCGAACTCGGTGACGATGGCGACCTCGGTCTCGCTCACCGTGAAGAGCGACAACCCGGTGAGCACCAGCGCCACGGCGAGCGTCAGGAGCACCGGAAACAGCCGCCCGCTCATCAGCGCTCCCCCCGGCCGCGGGCTTCGATGGTCACCTGCTCGGGCTGCTCCTTGGCGGCGCCGCTCGCGGGCTGCTCGCCCGTCTCGGGAGCGGCGCCTGTCTGCTTCTCGAGCAGCTTGTCGATGGGCAGATAGATCATGTTGCTGCCGGCGCGGGCATCGATGATCACCTTGTGGGCGCGCGTCAGCACGCCCTCGACCGCGTCCACATACATGCGCTTGCGCGTCACCTCGGGAGCCTGTGCATAGGCGCCCTCGAGCTGCGTGAAGCGCGCCGCCTGCCCTTCCGCGAGCGCGGTCACCTGCGCCCGGTAGGCCTCGGCATCCTGCTGGATGCGGCCGGCCGAGCCCTGCGCCACCGGAATGATGCTGTTGGCGTACGCCTCGGCCTCGAGGATGAAGCGCTCCTTGTCGGCCTGCGCCTTGTTGGCGTCGCGCTGCGAGGGAATCACCGCATCGGGCACCTGCACGTCCTCGAGGTTCACCGTGCTGACGACGATGCCGGAGTTGTAATAGTCGAGCACGCGCTGAATGAGCTCCTTGGTGCGCCGGGTGATCTCCGGGCGCGTCGAGCCGACCAGCAGCTCATCGAGCGTGCTGCGTCCGACGATCTCGCGGATCGCGCTCTCGGAGACCTCGCTCAGCGTCGCCTCGGGGTCACGCACGTTGAAGAGCTTCTTCACCGGGTCGGCGAACTCGTATTGCACGGCGAAGTGCAGGTCGACCAGGTTGACATCCGAGGTGAGCACGCGGGACTTGAAGTCGCTCGAGTTCACGCTGGCGACGTTCACCACGTTGACGCTCTCGATCGGCCACGGCAGGCGGAAGTGCAGCCCGGGCGGGGTCACTTCCACCAGGCGGCCGAAGCGCTGCACCACGCCGCGCTCGGGCTGCTTCACCTGGTAGACGCCGGTCCACAGCCAGACGAGAAACACCGCCGCCACGGCGAGCAGCAGGAGCGAGGCACTGTCGCCGCCGCGCCCGCCGGGACGCCACAGCGACTCGAGCCTGCGCTGCCAGCTCTTCAGCCGCTCGTCGAGATTGGGGCCGCCCTGGCCGGGGCGACGCCCCCATTGATTGTTCCCGCCGGGTTGGTTCCAGGCCATAAGGAGTGGCGCGCCGCTTGCTCAGCGCAGCTTGATCGCCTGCGAAATGGCGCTTGATTGTAGGTAGGGGGCCTCGGCGGCACAAGGCAGGGCGTCGGGCTGCACCTCCAGTATCTGCACGCCGGCCGTGCGGGCGAGCGCGAGCAGCTCGACGTCGGGCAGGTCCACCGCCAGCTCGATCGAGCCGTCGGCGTTGGAGCTCTCGGCACGCACCGCCTGCGCCGCGTACAGCCGCGAACGCAGCGCACCCGCGCTCGGGGGCACCTTGAGACGCGCGCGCCGAGCGAACCGCGACAATCGCTCGGCGACGACGTCGGTGAGGAGCGTGAGCCCGGTGCCTCTCTCGGCGGAGATCCACACCGCGGTGGCGCGCCCGTCGGCATCGCGGTCGACGCGTGGCGGGCTCTCCAGGCGGTCGATCTTGTTGTAGACCAGCACCTGGGGAATCGCACCGGCGCCGATCTCGGCGAGCACCGTGTCGACCTGCGCGATCTGCTCCTCGCGGCGCGGATTGCTGGCATCCACCACGTGCAGCAGCAGTGTCGCCGCGCGTGCCTCGGTGAGCGTCGACTGGAAGGCGGCCACCAGCTCGTGCGGCAGCGCGCGGATGAAACCCACCGTGTCGGCGACCACCACGTTGGTGCCGCCGGCCAAGCGTATGCGCCGCACCGTCGGATCGAGCGTCGCGAAGAGCTGATCGGCGACATAGGCGTCGGCGCCGGTGAGCGTGCGGAACAGCGTCGATTTGCCGGCGTTGGTATAACC